>JAZKGH010000087.1:0-18616 GCA_040386055.1 Bacteroidota bacterium | reverse complement strand
TAAATTCAGGTTCCAGATCATTATTGATAGGATAAAACTCATAGGCAATATTGAGCTTTACCATAGGTTCCAAAAGTGCTTCACAAGAATAATAGGGCAGATATATTTTAGAATAGCTGTTTGCAAGCAATAAATATTCTAAAGCATTTCTTCCGGTGTTGAGCGCAATGGCATCTTTATGAAATGAATCTTTCACAGACAATTCCAATTCAAAATAGCCGCCTATCGATTTCATGATAATGTATAGTGGGTTAGCAATTGTTTGGTGCGTTCCTTACCGGTAAACATCATCACATCAAGTATGGAAAGCCAAGGAATAAATTCATTTTGATACTGAGGGTAAGTAATCGGATTCGATTGTAGGAAATTTAATAGAATGTGTTGATCCCCAAAAGTGTCCTTGTGATATAGGTCTACACCACCAATAGGATTGATATAGCTGGTTGCATTCAATTGTTTGCAAATGGCTAATACTTTTTGTTCAGATTTAAGCGTATGGTCGATATTGATTGCTGATGATTGGATAATTTTTGTTTGCATCCCAAGATGATGGATGATTAACTGAATAGAGTTGAAAATAAATGTGAATAAATTTTTGTTCTTAAAATCTATGATGTTTTCGGTTAAACCTATTGTCTCTTCAAAGTATGGTGCTTTTTGATAGGAGGCTTTTATTTTCCGTAACATTTTCAATCGTTCGTTATCAATAGTTTCTGCCAATGATCGCTGGTTGATATTCAAATAGTCAGAAGCTTTTTGAAGAGGTAATGTGATGAACTCATCCTTGCCTTCAACAAGAATACGGTTTCTATTTATCCAACCTTTTTTTGTGTATTCAATATTATCATATACAACAAATATATCTACTGCATTTATCAGCTGAAAATAGCCAATATAAGGAAGGAAGTAAGGTTGCATGATGGCTACTTTCATTTCTGATGGTTAAGCGTTCGCAAAATGATTCTGCATATGAAATCGATCTCAGAGTTTGTAAGTGTATGATAAAGGGGTAAACAAATAATCCGTTTGGAAAGTGACTCACTTACCGGAGCAGCTTCTGCTTTGTATATGGGAACGGTATTTAAGGAAGGGTGGAAATACCTGCGTGGGCTAATCCAGTTTTCCTCCAGAGCCTTGATTATTGTTAGTGTCATTGCTTCGTTTTCCAAAATAATGGGACAGTAAGCAAAGTTATATTCAGTAGAGTTGGTTATGTTGGGAAATTTAATGGAAGCATGAGTCAACCATTTTTGATACAATGCATGTTGTTTCTTACGGGTATCGAGAATAGAAGATACATGTTTTAAATTCACAATACCCATTGCTGCATGAAATTCCGAGTTTTTTCCATTGATGCCGATTTCCTCAAAATGATCAGGACCATTATGACCAAAATTACGCATAAATGACATTTTTTTGAGTAATTCCGGATTGCTACAAAATACAGCACCACCTTCGATGGTATGAAACAATTTGGTAGCGTGAAAGCTTGTGGTACTGATATCACCATAAGTAAAAACACTCTTGCCTTTATATAGAGTCCCAAAGCAATGAGCGGCATCATAAATCACTTTTAAATTGTGTTTTTTGGCGATGGATTGAATTAACTCAATATCACAAGGATTTCCATATACGTGCGTTGCTAAAATGGCAGAAGTGTTTGGAGTAATCGCCTTCTCAATTTTGCCGGCATCTATATTTAATGTGTCTTTATCAATATCTACAAATACGGGCTTACAACCTTCCCATGCAATACTACTGGTGGTGGCAACATAGCTAAATGGGGTAGTTATAATTTCACCTGTTAATTCTAATGCTTTAATAGCAATTTGCAGCGCAATGGTTCCATTGTTTAGGAATAGCAAATGAGGGACATTCAAATATCCTTTGAGCTTAAGTTCCAGTTCATTCACTAATGGGCCGTTATTGGTGAGCCATTGTCGTTGCCAAATATCAGCAATCAGTTGTTGGTATTCTTCGATGGGGGGAAGAAAAGGTTTGGTTACAGGTATCATTGTTTTGGACGTGCAAAAAGGATGGTTTCTTCTTCGTGAATGGTGTAGTGATCAACGAAAATTTCATAATCTAAATTAAGATCAAGTACCCAATTGGGTATATTGATGAGATCTTCAACACTATGGTAAATTGCAATCGCAAGTGTTGGTCTGAATCTTTTAATGGTTTGTAAGGCTCCTTCCAGAGCATAACGTTCGGCACCTTCAATATCCATTTTAATAAAATCCACTTTATCTACTTGATATTGTTTTACAAAATCATCAATAGTAAGCGTTGTAGTACTTCCGGTTTGCTCATTGAATGGAGTAGCCTGCATTTTACTGGACGGGCCATTGTCTTTATAATAAATAGTTTGTCCGGTAGTATTTGAAACAGGATGATCAACTACGGTAATATGGTCTGCCAGGTTCGGATTTAGACTACGGTTTATCTGGTGCAGTTTTAGATTGTTAGGGATAAACTCAAATGAGAACACTTTGCCTGCGGAGCCAACTTTATGTGCAAAATATAAGGCTGTATCTCCCCAGCACCCCCCGATATCCAAAACGGTATCTCCCGGTTGCGCTTCAATGCGAATGGTATCATTTTGATAGGCATATTGTTCTATAATAAAATCTATTGCTATGGCAACATCACTAAAAAATAATTTGATGTCGTAACCTATTGCTTTTAGATCAAACTTCTCCAGAATGAAATGAATAAACTGAGGATCGTATGTTTCATCAGATAACTTTAGACCTTTAGCCACTTCAACGGCTTGCCGGTAGGCTACATTGTTACGGGCAAGTTTTACTTTTGTGAAACCTAAAAAACGATAAGCCAGTAAGCTTAATAAAACTTCTTTGTCTTTAGCAGGCAGAGTAGCGTAAAGTCTTTCCAGCTTTGCATGGTAAGGGGTGAGTTGTTTATAAAAAGAATCTGAAACAGTCTCCCAATCTTTCTTCCGGTAATGAATTACTTTTTTTAACAGATTGATCACACTGTTGAAATAGTTCTTCCAAATGGGGAAGGAGACGCTGGAACCAAATCGGAAAGTATCGTAATTTTCAGATCCATAACTATTGTAGCTGCTTGCAACAATACAATCCTGAAATGCGGTTTTGAAAGTATCCATTGCTTATGTTTTAGTCCATTGAAAATACTGAGGTCTGATAAGGCCAGGAAACTCACCCATCCATGCTCCGTCTCTTGCTTGTTCAATTCCGTCAATGAATGCTATGTCTTTATAATGATGAAGAATTTTTGGCCCATCTTTCACTACCATTACCTCCAAACTGTAGCGGATATTATTCAGGGTTGACGCTGGTATTTTACATTGATAAGTATAGGCTCCCTGCTCAAGTTTTTCGGCAGGAGAACACGTTGCAAATATGGTAGAACCGTCAACCGTATTAAAAAAGATATTGATGTTGATGGAATTGTATGATTGGTTGCTCATCGTTTTAATTGTAATGATAAGTTCCTCTTCAATATTAAAATGGCCATCAATTCCGTTGTTTGAAACGTGAATGGATTGAAGTGTGAATCCATCGTGTTCTTTTGCAATAATTGCTTCGGATGTAATTGTGCCATTGTTAAGTTGAAGGTATTGTTCAATCACCTGTTGAATACCTCCTGTTTTGACAAGGAGCCCATTCTGCATTAAGATACCAGTTGTGCAAAGGGATTTAATGGCAAGCATATTATGACTTACGAACAAAATGGTTCTTCCGTCACCTTTACTCACTTCACCCATTTTACCTAAACATTTTTTCTGAAACTCAGCATCACCAACTGCTAATACTTCATCCACAATCAGAATTTCACTTTCAAGATGGGCTGCAACAGCAAAAGCTAATCGCACATACATACCGCTGCTATATCGTTTTACAGGTGTATCAATGTAACGTTCAACACCACTGAAATCGATGATTTCATCCATCTTGCGCGTTATTTCTTTTTTACGCATTCCCAGGATGGCTCCATTGAGGTAAATATTTTCACGTCCTGTTAATTCGGGATGAAAACCGGTTCCTACTTCCAGTAAACTGGCAACGCGGCCCTTCAGTTTAATGGTACCCGTGGTTGGTGCGGTTACACGCGAAAGGACTTTAAGCAAAGTGCTTTTTCCGGCTCCGTTTCTGCCAATAATGCCTAAGGCTTCTCCTTGCTGAATGTCTAAGTTAATATCCTGCAAACTATAGACAATATCGCTACCGACACCCTTGGTTGTTCGGTCGTTGGTTTGCCCTATTTTCAAAAAAGGATCTTCCTTGCCAAGCACCTTTGTTGCCCACCAACGGTGAACATCCCTGCTGATAGTGCCGGTTCCTATTTCACCGAGACTATACATTTTGGACAGGTTCTCAACTTTAATGACTGTACTCATTTATTTTGTGTCGGTTCGTGATTGTTCTTTGCGCATGATTGCAATGGTGTCGTATGCAACTTCAAGGGGTATTAGAAGGTATCTCCTAAAATAAGGAAGCTGTCTGATAATCCTGTTCCAAAAGAGAATTGCTGTGATTTTATCTTTACGGTTATAATAACAAAATGAAGACCCTGGAATTGTATAGACCTTTGGATCTCTTTTTTTTAAGATATCTATTTCTAAGGACTCAAACACGCAGGTTTCTATTTTTAAATCACACATAACGGCTATGGCCTCATATCCGGCAGGATAGATACGCCAGCAATCAATTGGTGCTTCATGATATTCCCAGCTTACAGGATTGATGGTAAAAATATGGCCATTCACTTTTACAATACGCTTAAGTTCATTTGTCCAGGCCCATATATTCTGAACATGTTCAATAACGTTGCCGGAGATGACAATATCATATGAATTGCTTTCTATTGGAAAAATATAGGGATTATCGGTTGTATAAGTAAGTTTATCGATACTGCTTGAAATATATTTGGTCGATTTAAGGTCCAAGGTATCCCATTGAATAGTAGGGTTGTTTACAACCTTTGAATATGCCGAAGGAATACCTGCAGGGCCAATTTCCAATACCTTTATGTTGTTCTTGAAATAAGGTTCGTAGTACTTTCTGAAAATCAGTTCGCTGTTTAAATGCACTTCCTGTTATTTATTAAACGGTATCGATGAAACTCTTTTCTACTTTATTGAAAATAACGACACCAACTATTAATAAAATGATAGCAGATATTGATGTATAACTAAAGGCAGTCCAATCAAATGAACCTTTACCCAACAGTGTAAATCGGAAACCCTCTATGATGCTGGCAAGTGGATTCAATTGGAGTATCCACATATACTTTTGCGGAGCAGCACTCAATGGATAAATAACGGGAGTTGCATACATAAACAGGCTCATTCCAAACCCCACTAAAAAACTAAGATCCCTGTACTTAGTAGTTAAACTTGAGATGATCATGCCTAATGATAATCCTAAAATAGCCATCAACAAAATGAATACGGGTATTAATAAACTATATGAATTAAGATGCAATTGATATGGGGTAAACACTATGAAATAAATTAATAGTATAATGAGTAACAAAAACTGTATTCCAAATTTCAACAGATTGCTTATTACAATACTAAGAGGCATTATTAGTCGTGGGAAATATACTTTACCAAAGATGCCTGCATTGCTTCGAAATACAGTTGATGTAGAAGTTAAACAATCACTAAAGTAATTCCACGCAATAATGCCGGTCATATAAAACAATGGCTGAGGAAGTTCATCGGTACTGATAGCGGCAAGATTTCCAAAAATAATAGTAAAGGTTATAGTTGTAAACAAAGGTTGAAGAAAGAACCAGATCGGGCCCAATATTGTTTGTTTGTATACTGAAGTGATGTCACGTTTTACTAATAATCCAAGAAGATCACGGTAACGCCATACATCTTTCAGCTTAAGGTCAAACAGCGATGTTTTGCCTTCAATTATTAAGTCCCATTGTTGTATGTTATCCGAATGTTGCATAAAATCTTTTTTGGGTACCCGTAAGTTTTGACCTGAAGTCAACCTTGAATTGATTTGACATGATTAGAGATGCCCTATTATACATATAGGTCATCAACCAGCGGTCTCCTGTTTTGCAATATCCTCCGCGATGAAACCCATGTGTGTCACAAATGATTACCGTGCCTTTTTTTCCTTCGTTCACGGTGAATGCATCAGGTGAAATCTGTTTACGCAGTTCGTGTTCATCCGGATAATTATTCGGGTGTTTCTCATCATACGGAAATACTGAATTATATGGACCATTCAGATGGCTGCCTTTAATATATTCAAAAGCACCATTGTTATGAGTAACATCATTCAGGTAAACGAATACTTTCAAAATGCGCTGGTCTTCAGGGTCACGGTGCCAGTTTTGTGAATAGTTACGTTCGGTCACAGGAACGGGTATCGACAACCAATAATCAGCATAGCGTAACAATGCATGTTCCTTGAAATAAGCAAATGCAATGTTACCCAATTGTGTATTGAGTCCCTTGCGGAGTAAAATGGATTGATATGATTGAACAGGAGAAATGGATGATGCCCTGATATTGTAATTTTTATAATTGGGATTGTTTTCAGCAGTTCCATTTGAACTATCGACTTTAATTTGTTGAATAGTTTTGTTTTGGTAAAACCGGGCGTATTCTTCTTCCACAGCAGAAAGTGCATTTGTTCCGAAAAGCTCATCAAATGTTGTAACCGCAATGCCTTGTTCGTTTAGCATGCAGAGTATTTTCGATTGAATAGGAGTGAGAGATGGTTTTTGAATCACCAGCAATTGTTTAAATGGGAGTTCAATCCATTTATATAAAAACCGTTTTAGCGTTTTAATGAACATTGCTTTCATATGAGTGTAGCAAAATTAAGGTACTGCCAAATGTTAACAGATTGTACGGGGTTGGCGCAAAATGCTTCATATTGTTTCAATGCCTCACCTTTTTTAAAATAACCTGAGGTGTCAACTTTTTGTAAACCGGCCATCACCAGGTCTTTCAAGTCTCCTGATAGCCATTCACGTTGAGGTGTTTGCAAAGGACGTTTGGGAGCATAACTAATGACATTTCCTAAATGTTTGGAAACAAGCTTGCGTAAGAACCACTTGGTGTTTCCATCATGCCATTTCTCTTCTTTAGGTCGTGAGAAGGCCAGTTCAACCAATCGGTGATCCAAAAAAGGTTCGCGCAATTCGGTTGAATACATCATCGATATCCGATCGTTAAACCGAAGTGCCCGGGGGATTTTGGTGTAGAATAAATCACGGTATTGAAGGTTCATCATACTACAATCAAATGGAGCGGGATAATGCTCTTGAGTTGCCAATGCCTGAAATTCGTCTTCGAGTATTTGGGGTGTATAAGGTGATTGTGTAAGACCTTGAATAGTTTGCTGGTTGTTGTTATGGTAATAATCGTATCCTGCCCAGGCTTCATCCATTCCCTGTCCATCCAATAATACCTTCGTTCCGCGTTGATGGGCCTCTCTAAAAAGATTTGCATATGCAAGTGTTGGAATCCCTCCAAAGGGTTCATCCTGTGCCAGCGAAACCTTCTGTAAAAGGGAAGGCACGTCCTGAGCTGAAAGTTTACAGGTAATTAAGGGATTGTTGGTTTGTTGAATCATTGTTTGCACCCATGGTAGTTCATCATACCTCTCATCACCTGTATAAAAAGTATAGGCTTCAATGGGTGCCTTAGGATAACATTGATTCACCAATGCCAGTAATGTTGAAGAATCAACTCCACCCGAAAGGTTAAATCCTACAGGAACATCCGCCCTGAAACGGAGTTGAATGCTATCCAGTAACAATGTCTCATATTGTTCTGTGATATCCGGTTGGTGTTCGTCAATCAGTTGTTGGATGCGTTCGGTGAAAGCATACCATTGCTGAACATAGAGTCCGGATGATGCTGAATATGTTAAAAAATGTCCGGCAGGTAATTGTTGGATACCGTTCCAAAATGTTTCATGAGGCAAGCCGTAAGAGCCATAACAAAAATAGTTTGCCCATACCGTGTCATTTTTTATTTTGGCAATACCACCTGCCCAAAGTGTTTTGATTTCGCTTGCAAAGTACAAGGTAGTATTCGACACATTATAGTAAAAAGGTTTCACACCAAAACGATCACGTGCAGCAAATAATGTTTGCTGTACGGTATCCCAAATGGCAAAACTGAACATCCCTATCATTTTATCCAAACATGCCGAACCCCATTTAATCCATGCTGCAAGTACTACTTCACTGTCGGTTTGTGAGGTGAAGGAGTGTGAACCCTGAAGTTCTTTTTTGAGTTCGCGGTAATTATATACTTCTCCGTTAAAAACCAGCACGTATCTTTTATCCTTACTGAACATAGGTTGATTCCCTTGTTCACTTAGGTCGATAATGCTTAAACGATTATGTCCAAGTGCACAATGGTTATTTTCACTGAGATATATTTTGGTAGCATCAGGACCCCTGTGATGTTGAACAGCTACCATTTTTTCAATAAGGGTAGAAGCCATCGGATGAAAAAGTATACCAGTAATGCCGCACATGCTTTATTTTCTATGAGCTATAAATGTTTCCGCTAAAGCCCAATCTTCGGGAGTATCAATATTCACATGGTATGCAGCATCGGATTCAATATATCCGATTGTCTTTCCATACAAAGAATGTTGATTGGTTAATACATCCACTTTGGTAATGTATACACTACCATCTCTGATATAGGCTTTGGGTAATTCCTGCCTTCTAGGAATGATTGATTCTTCACCCGTAGCAATATGTAGATGGCCGTTCGTGTCGGGTTCAAATATCCAATGCGGATTGTATTCATGTGGTACCGCTTGCACGCTCACCAATGAATCAACCTGTTGTTTGATAAATGACCGGATGCAGGTATCAATAAATCCCTGAGCGCGAAAGGGTGTTGTAGGTTGAAGCAAACAGATTGCATCAAAATGTTTCCCCTGTGCCGCTACAAAATCAATCGCATGCAAAACGACATCCACAGAACGAGCGGAGTCAGTTGCCAGTTCTGAAGGTCGTACGAAAGGTACATCCGCTCCAAATTGTTTAGCAATGGCTGCAATAGTTTCATCATCGGTACTCACGATGGTGGAATGAATATGTTTGCTTGCAAGAGCGGCTTCAATAGAGTATGCAATCAGGGGCTTATCTCCAAGAAGTTTGGTGTTCTTTCCCGGAATGCCTTTTGATCCGCCTCTTGCAGGTATGATTGCCAGAATATTCACTTAATACTGTATTGTTTTATGAAATTGTAAAGGTAATGATGATAGTAAATCGGCAATTGTTTGTCCTGCATTTCCACCTCCATAAACAGAAGAAGGGGATGGTTTGGCATGTTGTTGTGTGCTAATGATGGCAGTCTTGATCTGCTCAGTATTATAATCTACATCAATTACATTGTTGCCACGTTCTCGTTTGTGTTGACGTGTTCCGATATTTACAACCGGCACTCCAAGATAGGCACATTCTCTGATTCCCACGCTTGAATTCCCAATTAAACAGTCTGCATGCATCAATAATTGCAGAAAATCTTCACCTTCCATGTTCTTGAAAAAATGCATGTGTTCAGGGCGATGATATTCCCTGAAAGTCCTAATTCCATTGGATGTTCCATCGGCCCCCGCATCTACGTTGGGCCAAAACCATAACACAGGTTTGGATAAGTCCTTTACAGCATTGAGCGTTTCTTCAATGTGTTTTCTGGATTCTTTGTATTCATTGGTAACGGGATGTTGCATCACCACCACATATCCTTTCGACAAATCGGGGTGGTTTCCAACGCCTCCGTATTTTGTATATGGATCAAATGTGATATCGGGGTGTTTCATAACTTCGGCAGCAAGGTCAATGGATGGACAACCAGTGTTAAAAACAGTATCGGGATGCTCGCCCAATTTGACCACACGTTCGTAGGCACCTTGAGAAGCCACAAAATGATAATCACTCAGTTTGGTGATGGCATGGCGAACTTTTTCATCAATGTTCCCGGTTACTTCTCCACCTTGCACATGTGCAAGCGGGATATTCATGTAAGATGCTGAAATGGCTGTGGCCATGGTTTCAAACCTATCGGCAATGGTCACAACAAGATCCGGTTTGAGGTTGTCAAATACCGTTGATAATTCAAGAATTCCCAATCCAGTAGTTTTTGCAGCAGCTGTTAAGTTCTCTCCCTCCAAAACGTTAAATACTTTCGCTGCAATAGTAAAGCCATCTTGTTCTATATAGTTTACTGCCGAACCATAACGGTCGAGCAGGGCAGAGGCTGATACAATAACCTGCAATTCCAATTCGGGATGTTGCATTATGGCACGCAAGGCAGTTTTAATTCTACTGTAGCTTGGACGTGCTGTGATAACAACTGCTATTTTTCGTTTGCTGCTCATACGTAATCTTATTGAAGGTCTTCCGTTTGCAGAAAATCCCATTGTTGTTTATCTACCCGTAACGTTTTGCCCACCACGGATGCATACTCTTTGGCCGGAATACCTTTATCACCGGGTTTCTTAGATTCGAGATCTTCAAGTTGAATTTGAGCACCGGTGCGCAGCGGTTTATTCAGTGCTAAACTTTTGCCGAATAGTGTTTTTAATTCACGGAATGTATCATTATGCTGTTTATCGGGTTCAGTGTTCAATGCTATAGTGAGCTTACGAATGGCGGTAACCAATGATTGAATCTGATTCATGTTTAAGGAAGCTGTTGCATCCGGACCAAACATTTTGTGGTCAAATACAGAATGAAATTCGATGATCTCAGCACCTGCACCAACAGCGGCCAGTGGAGCAATTATATCTCCGGAGTGATCCGAAAAACCAACCGGCAAATGGTAGCGTTCTTTCATTTGTCCGATAACCGATAACCCCCATTGTTCAGGTAATGTCGGGTAAGCAGTTGTGCATTGCATCAATGAAAGTTTATTGCCGTAAGGTTTGAGAAATTGAATAGTTTCATCCAACTCCTTCCAATCACTCATTCCAGATGAGAGTATCATGGGTTTACCGGTTTTGGCTATAGCATCCAGCATTAAATAATTCGTCAGTTCACCTGACCCGATTTTATATTTTTGAACCCCAATCTTTTCAAGCAAAGAAACAGCGGCAACGGAGAAAGGTGAGGAAATAAATTCCACTCCTTTCTCTTCACAATGTTGTTTCAATCCTGCCCATTGTTCAGGTGTGAATTCCATACGTTTCCAGTAATTGAAACGTGATGTATCCTCATAACTGAATGGAACGCGGAACTGCTCAAAAGAGCTGCTTTCAGCTTCAGCAATATGGGTTTGAAACTTAACAGCATCAACTCCACATGCGGCCAATGCATCAATATAGCTGTGTGCAATTCCTAAACTGCCCTCGTGGGCTTGTGCAATTTCTGCTATGATAAATATGGATTTCATATTCGCGGTTACATTAGTTTAGAATTTCGACATGTGCTTGTTCCAGAATTTTTGATTGTTGTGCCTTAAATTCAGCTTCTGAGAAAATAACAAAGCGGATTTTTTTATGAATGAGTTTTTCTGCTTTTTCAGTTAGGTTTAACAAATAGGTTTTATTGATGTCACCCACGAATATTAAATCGATAATGGGGTTATCAAGTCCTTTGGCTAATTCGCCTACCAGGTATACGGCCTCAACGTTTCCAAGTTTCCCTATAACTTGTTCCACAATTTTATCCAGTCCGGTATATTTCATCAGGATATTTTGAATGTCTGAGAACATCGGATGTTTGGTATTAGCTTTAAATAATTTTTTGTTACCACTCAAACTGGCGCTGAGTAGCCCGGCACCTTCAAATTTATTTAACTCCAACCGTATAGAATTAGTGCTTTCGCCAAACTCTGTCTCAAGGTTACGCAAATAGGAGGATGTCTTGCTATTCAAAAAGAATTTGAGCAAGAGTTTAATACGGGTTTTGGATGTAATAAGAGTATCGAGCATTATATGGGAAGATCACTTTGTTGAAGGACCGCTTTGCTGAAAGATTGCTGCGCTTAAAGAGGAAAGAAGAAAGTAGAAAGAGGAAAAAGAAACGGAAGATCTATAATCATGAGAGGCATAGATAACAAATTTGTTAAAGAAAATAAACAATACTCTCTTCTTCCTGCATCCACAATCTCTATATCTCTTTCTTCTTTAAGCGCAGCGGTCTTTATTCTTTAATCGAAACAATCTTCTTCATCAATCCTTCAGTCATATTTGATATTTCTGTCAATTCAATATCGAGTTGTGTATGGAGCGATGTATACTGATTATCGACTTCTGATAATATAAAGAGTTGGGTTCTTAGTTCAGCAGAAGATCCTTTTGCAATTGATAGAAAGCGATTAAAGTCTTTATTAGTATTACGTTCCGAACCTTCAGCTATATTACTTGGGATGGAAACGGCAGATCGTATGATTTGATCCCTCAATCCCCAAAGCGGAGGTTTTATGTCTTTTACTTGTTTGATGATTGTAATGGCAGCGGCAACGGAACGCTTCCAAATGTCGAGGTTTTTGAAATGATGGGCCATAGGGTTTTTAAATTATAGGTAAGTAAATAGTATATTTTGCCTTGGATTTCTTTATTCTTTGAGCGCAGCGGTCCCTTTTCTTTCAACGGTAGTGATCTTTCTTCTTTAGTTTTTATATGGCTTCGCCCCGTCAATTACAGTATTGAATACATTAATTGATACATATTGAGTAATAAAACTACTCAATATTAAACGACATAACGTAAAAATACAAGTTTTCCTGCGAAAAGGAAACAGATTAAAGGATTAACGGGAGGTAGGAATATTTAGATGGAAGTTGGTGACAGGTGCTGAGAAGGTACTTTTAATAATAAATGGGTTCCAAGTTGTTCGATCTGTATGGCGAAATACCGGTTTCCATGTTGCTCAGCTATAACACCCTTGTAGCCTTGAAGAGGGCCTGCAATAACTTCTACCTTCTGATGAAGTTGGAAGTTTTCAGATGAAGTTTCCAGATCATCAAAATGTTGAAGGGAGAGTTGAATGGCCTTAATAATTTCCGGGCGTATGGCAGATAACTCTTTTCCGATTTTAATGAATTTAACGACACCGGAGGTATTCAGGACATCGATATGCTCTTTTTCAAAAAAAATATGGACAAATACATACGATTTAAAGAGGGGTTCTTCTACTTTCTTTTTACGATCACTCCATTGTTTAAGAGTTGTTTGAAGGGGTAAATAAGCATCAAATCCCTTGTTTGAAAGCAGTTGTGTTACTTTTTTTTCAGCTCGGGGGTTGGTATAAATGGCATACCATTTTTTTTGTTCAGTAATCGACATAGGCTATATGTAACTAAATACGCTGCATAGATACTAAATGGATTTGAGATTTGGGGAATTTGATTTCAGATACTCGAAGCCTCCTTCCTTGTCTTTTTTCTTTTAATGAAATGGTCTTTCTTCTTTTAACGAAGTGATCTTTCTTCTATCTAACTTCATCCACAATATAAGGGGGACGTTTTCTGCTTGCTTCCAGATTACGCCATAAATATTCGCCTATGATACCTATGGCAACCATCTGAAAGCTTGATACAAGTAAAAATACAACCATCATGGCAGACCATCCTTCCACATCGACATGACCCGTTAGTTTAGCCCAAAGTACATACAGTGCATATACAAATGAGATCATACCAAGTATAAAACCGGAGCCGGTGATAAACCGAAGAGGAGTGTAAGAGAAAGATATAAACGAGTCGATGAATAACTGAACTTTCTTTTTAAAGGTCCAGCGTGATTTTCCAATTGAACGTTCTTTTCGTTGATAAGGAATAGAAACATAATCATACTTAAGCCAGACCAACAGGTACAAAGAATTGGTATTTTTTTCTTCAAGAGCAACCACTTGTTCACGGAGTTGTTTATCAAACAGACAGAAGTCAAAACCGCCTTCGGGCAGATTGGGCAGGGCATACTTACGAATAAGTTTCTGATAGTTTGTGGCAAAAAGTTTCGTTAAAAAGGGGTCTTTTCTGTCTTCTCTGTTTGCCAGTACCAGCTTGACTCCTTTTTTCCAGTAATCCACCATCTTAACCATAAGTTCAGGTGGATCCTGAAGATCGGCAGCAATAACAATATTGCAATCACCGGTAGCGTATTTCATGCCCGCCTGTATTGCATTGTATGAACCGAAATTTCCGGAAAGCTTCACTAATTTAACTTTATCGGGGTGGTCATTTTTAAAGCGGACAAGTTCCGGAAATGTATTGTCTTTACTGCCATCATCAACCAAAACATATTCAAACGATATATCTGAAGGGAACAGACTTTCGTTTGCAATGAGCTCCTGTGTTGTAACAGGAATATTCTGCTCATTGTAATAGCATGGTATAATAATGGATAATTTAGGCATTGATAAAAGATTTTATCTGATTGCAAACATACTCAACTTCTTCCAGCGTCATTCCCGGAAATAAAGGTAAACTTAAACAAGTATCTGCAATTTTTTCTGCAATAGGATAATCGCCCTTTTTACCATTGAGCTCGTTGTACGCCTTTTGTAAATGAGGGGGGACAGGATAATGGATTAAAGTTCCCACACCATTTTGTTGTAGGTATTGTTGCAAGCCATCCCTTTTGGATGTTCGAATTACAAACAGATGGTATACAGACGTAGCTCCATGCGCAAGTTGAGGTAATACTAAATCATTTGTTCCCTGTAATAGCTCTGTATATTTTGCTGCAATGGCAATTCGTTCAGTATTCCATTGAGCAATATGTTTCAACTTAATGCTTAAAAATCCGGCCTGAATTTCATCCAAACGAGAATTAATGCCTAGCTCTTCGTTATAATATTTCTTTTGAGAACCATAATTGCGAATCACAGAAGTTCGTTGTGCGAGAGCTGCATCATTGGTTGTAATGGCTCCGGCATCTCCATAGGCTCCGATATTTTTTCCGGGATAAAAGCTTGTTCCGTTGATTGCTCCAAAACTACCGGCCAATTTACCATTGAAGGATGACCCCTGAGATTGTGCATTGTCTTCTACAACAGCAAGATTATGTTTCGCAGCAATATTCATGATGGTATCCATCTCACAGCATTGGCCATAAAGATGCACCGGCATTATTGCCTTTGTGCGGGCCGTAATTTTGGCTTCAATTAATTCAGGATTGATATTGTAAGTTTCGATTCTCGGTTCAACCGGAATAGGAGTGGCCCCAACATAACTTACCGCAAGCCAACTTGCAATGTATGTGTTTGAAGGTACGATCACTTCATCTCCTTTACCGATATTCAATGTTTTAAGGGCTATGATTAATGCATCAAGTCCATTCGCAACTCCAACACAATATTCTGTATGATTGAATGCGGCATAATCGTGTTCAAATTGTTTTACCTGATCACCTAATACATACCAGGCTTTATCAAAAAATTGTTCAAATGATGTGAGCGTATCCGCTTTAACATCGGCATTCATTTTTTTGAAAGATAAAAAGGGAATATTCATTACTGTTTTTTTGTTAAACCATTACCGGTTTGTTCATAAATGATATCGTCTTCTGAAATCCATTCAGTTGACGATTGTTGTTTTAATTTTTGTCCGAACTCGTCAACCCAACCTTTAATACGGGCAGGGTTTCCATACACAAGAGCATAATCAGGAACATCTTTGGTGATGACGGAACCCATGCCCGTCATACAATATTTTCCTAACGTAACTCCCGCTAAAATAGTACTGTTTGCACCTACTGAGGCGCCTTCTTTAATAAGAACTTGTTCAATGCCTACATATTGTTTACTGCGAGGTCTTGCATCATTGGTAAACACAACATTCGGCCCTAAAAATACATTATCTTCAATTGTCACCCCTTCCCAAATATAAATGCCTGATTTTAGGGTAACATTGTTTCCAATACGTACATTTTGTTCAATGAAACAATGGTCGCAGATATTACAGTTTAAACCAATTGAAACGGTTTTTAGAATATGCACAAAAGCCCATATGCGAGTATTGTTGCCAATATCGGAGGTGTCCACAATGGATGACGGATGAATATAAGGAGGTTTGCTTTCAGACATTATTCGCCCCAAACTTTTTTGAAATTTTCGTATTCGCGTATGTAGTCTTTCTCATCATAAAGCGTAGACGCAAGGGCAACCTGAATAGCGGTATGAGAATATTGCATGGTATGCCATACATTGGGTGGAACATACACTGCCTGGTTAGGGTTATCCAGGACAAATGTTTGAATCTCACCAGAAGCAGATTCCGTATTCACCACAATACGTCCTGTAACAGCAATTAATATCTGTTCTGTTTGATGATGCGCATGACGTCCGCGCACAATACTTTCGGGTGTATAATACGTCCAGAAAACTCGTTTCACTTCAAAGGGCAGTTTGTCATTTTGTGCGACAGAAATATACCCAATACCGGATTCTCCAAGTTTAGCAAAATCAATGATATGTGGTTTAGGATAATTGTTCATGAATAAGGTTGTTTATCGTTTGTTTTTCGGTTTAAAGAGTTTTGTGAGGAATGCAATCAGTGATGATTGTTCATTTTCCTCCTTCTCTTCACTGTAATATCCATCATAATAGGAATCATTGTATTTTTTTCCATAATACCCGTATCCTCCTTTTCCATAATATCCTCCATAATAGTAGTATCCGCTTCCACTGTAATAACCTCCGTTATAGTTTTTGTAAATACTACTATATACAACTGAACTATTATCATATGCATTCAGAAGGATATAAATATTTTGAATATTACTATCCACTTTCAGGCGATCCGGAATTTGAGCAAAATCTCTTCTTGAATATTGGGAACGAATTACATACAGGTTGATATCCGCCATTCCCATTATGATGAGTGAATCAGACACCAATCCAACTGGGGCAGAGTCTATCAGGATATAATCGTATTGTGTTTTGAGTATTTCCAGCAAGTCTTTCATCTCATCTGTTTGCAGTAACTCAGCAGGATTCGGAGGGGTGGGGCCGGCAGTAATTACATCTAAATTAGGGTATTCGGTATGCTGAATGATTTGTTCTAAGGATGATTTGCCAATAAGGTAAGTGGTAAGTCCAATGCTATTGGTAATATTTGAAAATGATAGATGCACTTTTGGTCTTCTAAGGTCGCACCCGATAATGATTACCTTCTTATTAAGCATTGTAAAAGAGGAGGCCAGATTAATGGTACAAAATGTTTTACCTTCTCCACTCACGGTACTGGTAACACAAATGACTTTATGCTCTTTTCCTTTGCTGATAAAACTGATGCCGGTTCTGATTCCTCTTATAGATTCTGTAAAAACGGATTTTGGATTTTTGAAGGTGTAGATATCATATTCATGTTCTTCCGTCTTTATTTTTTTAACAACACCCAATACCGGAATATTGGTGATGCTTTCAATGGTTTCCTTATCGGGAATTTTTTGGTAAATCAATCGTGATGCTATGATGATTCCAATACCAATACCCAATCCGAGCAACCATGAAATCGTATAGGCTTGATTTCTGTTGGGGGAAATGGGCCATGATGGAATTTGTGATGCTTCAATAATGCTGGCGTTGGGTGTGATAGAGGCCTTGCTGATGGATGTTTCCAGTTTCTTTTCAAACAAATACGTATAGAATTTCTCATTCACTTTGAAATCCCTCTGAATATTAATCAACATGCGTTGACGCATAGGAATACTCATCAGTATCTCATTCGATTCTGCAATCCGTTTATCAATTGAATTTATTTTTGCATTCGTTTTGTCAGAATAACCCTTTATGGTTTTCAATAGAATACCTCGAGTAGCATTCAGTCTGGTTTCATTTTCGATGGCAATAGGACTGGAACTGGTATTGCGTTGCAGAATGGAAATACGGGACAGAACGAGATCGTTATAGTTTTGAAGAAGGTTTGGAATATTCTCCGCATCTTCTTTGTCGAAAATAACAAAATTGATAGGGCTGTCCTTGCTGTCTATTAATCCTTTGAGTAATTTATTGACGATGTCTTGTCTTAAGGAGAGGATATTTCGTTCATTTTCAAGCCCTGCGAGTTTCTGTACCTGAGTATTCGCTACGGCATCAATTTCAATTCCGTTATTTTTACTTTTTATATCGGATAATTCGAACTCGTTTTTTTGAACTTTTGCTGCAATTTCAAGTAATTGTTTATCGATAAAATCAATGGTTTGTTGTGCGGCCTGAGATTTGTTATTAATTGTTTCCTTTACGTAGAATTGAGCGAACGCATTGAGGTAATCACTGGTTAGTTGAGGAACTTCATGTGTAAACTGCAATGTTACAAGGCTGGTTCCTTTGATTACATCAACATTGATGTTTCCCGCAAAGGCCGGAGCTAAATCACGAAAGCTTTTTCGGAAGCAGATAACGCTTCCAAAATGATAGTTAAATGTTTTATTAACGTCAGCAGGTTCAACGGTAAGTATGTTTCCTTGAAATGAAAAAGTATCGTAGAGTGCATGGGTAATCAAATCACCTTTACCTCCTCCTGTTACAATCTTAAATGTATTGGGGCTCACATATTGTAAATCGAACGAAAAATCAGGGTTGAGGCTATCCAGTTTGAGGGTAATAATCTTGAAATAGGGGTTGGGGTAAAGTTGTGTAGTGACAAAGTTTCCCTTAACATAATAGCTGTATTCAA
>JAZKGH010000086.1:0-3367 GCA_040386055.1 Bacteroidota bacterium | reverse complement strand
ACCAGCCCCTTGTTAAACTTATTCATTGCAACATCCGAAAAAATAAAAAGAAGATATCCATATATCTCACCAATGAGTTGCATCACGGACTGGATATTGACCTGCTACTTGAGGTCGAACAACATTCATATAAGGTCAGGGTATTTTATAATGCTATCAACATTAATGAAGTTTCAGAATTGAATGTAATCATTCCGGAACTGAAATTGAGCACGGATAAATTTGAAAAAGGAAAAATACTGGCCGGAACTATTCTACTAAACTTTAATGGCTCTATTACCTCTGCAGAAACCGGGCAGAAAGAAATAATCACAGGAACCGCTAGCGGACCATTTAAGGCCCTCATTGAATAAGCCCTCAAAATATAATAGAAACAATATTTACATTCCGGACAACGTTGATCCTTCCAACATGACCATATTAACCAAACTCTCCTCCTCCCTCAACCGCAGAGATGAAGTTCCCAACCGGGAACTGGCCAAAGGGATAGCAACTGCAAAAGATAAAAAAGCAGTGCAGGAATTGGTGGAGAATCTCTCCAGTAAAAACAAAGACATTCAAAACGATTGCATCAAAGTGTTATATGAAATTGGTACACTCAACCCGGCATTGATAGCACCCTTTGCTGCGGATTTTGTAGCGTTACTCGATAGTAAGAACAATCGTCTTCAATGGGGAGCGATGACGGCTTTACATACTATTGCTCAGGAAAACCCGAAAATAATTTACAACGCATTAGCTAAGATCATTGCTGTTGCCGATCAGGGTTCTGTTATCACCAACGATCATTGCGTGGGCATTTTACTAAAACTATGCAGAGTGAAGGCTTATGAGAAAGATGCATTCTCGTTGCTCATTGAACGGTTGATGATTGCTCCCACCAATCAGCTACCCATGTATGCCGAACAGGTATTACCCATTATTCAAGCATCAAACAAAGTACTCTTCATCAAAACACTTAGTGCACGATTGGGTGATATTGAAAAAGACACCAAACGTAAACGGGTGGAAAAAGTGATTGCCAAACTGAATAAATCGTAATGGCCTTTTACAATATACCAAAGCCGGAACGCATCAAACTTGTTGAAACCATCAACAACGATTTGTTGCAGGATCTGCAATCGCATCAACACCAGCAAACCCTTACCTACTTTGATGATGAGGATACCTATATCCGTAAATCAGCTTATCTCGGTATTGGAAAAATTTACCTGCAACACACGCAGCTCCAATCCGAGATCATCAAACAATTAAACAATCTCCTTCCTTATGAGAGTTACCGGGTAAGGCAAACAGTGATCAATGCCGCAGGAGAAATAGGCAAAACAGACTTTACTGTAGTACGGCATTTTTTCGACAAAGGGTTGTTTGATACACACCACTCCCCACGCAATGCTGTGATTGGTTCTATTAAAAAAATGGGCGAAGTAAATCCCGAACCGGTATTGAGCTGGGCAAGGGAATACCTGCATCATCCCGATAAAGAGATCCGCAGGGAGATCTGTCACGGCATTGAATTACGCGGACGCAAATATCCTCAGGACATTTTGCCTTTATTGAAGGAACTGCAGTATGATAAAACAGCAAGAGTACGAAATACATTGATCCATGTTATCGGGCAGATCGCTTATAAAAAAGGTTGTTTGAAAACTGTTGTAGAACACCTGAAAACATGGGACAATACACAGCTGGTTAAAGATGCGTTGGAGGAAATTATTGATGTGCATTACCGTTACCGGAATTTTTCGGTGCTCACGCAAGAGCAAGCCAGACAATATATTACTGAACACTACTCTCTCTAATGCAAAAAAAATAGCTTAGGGTTTAAACCCTAAGCTATGTAGAAAATTGTTTTTTTACGAACCGATCCTATTCAGCAGGCAACACTTGTTCTGCAACCAGTTCATCAGCCACTGTTACAGGCTCGTGTTCTTTGTGTTTATCCTTCATCAGTTTGCTTACGCGATATACTAAGAAAATGCACACTATCATCGTCACCGAAACAATATACCCCAAGGTATCATAATGCTCCAACGGACTTGTAGGAGATTGTTGTACCACTACCAAACCCGCAAACACGGCAGCAACACCACCGGCCATTTGTTGCAGCGAAGCATTGATACTCATGAATGCTCCTCTGTCTTTCATATCGGGAATAGCCGACACAATTGCCGTAGCCGGTATCATGCGCGACATGATTCCCATAAACATCAATACGTTGATTACAATGATTCCCCATAACGGGAACACACCAAGGTGCGTGTAAATGATCACCATCAGCATTCCCCAAAGGGAGCCGTAAGCAAAGATCTTAAACTTATCTACCTTATCGCTGAGCTTGCCAATGATGGGCATTATGAAGATGGAACCGATACCCGTGATCATAAAAATGAGCGGTAACTGTTCTTGTGAAATATGTACGTTGTTTACCAGGAATGCACTACCGAACGGCATAAGCATAAATCCTCCTGTTGCTAAAAAGGCTGTTGCCAAAAAAGCAACGCGGTATGTTTTGTTACTAACGGTATGCCATAAATGCTGGAATACATTTTTACTGGATTGATGTGCCAAGTGTTCGTCCACAGGTTTAAGTTTGATCCATACCACAACACCTAAAATAGTTGCGAAGGCTACTATCATCAGGAACGGAGCATGCCAATCCCATTGTGTTGCCAGAAGTAAACCAATTGGAATTCCGAGTACCTGACTACCGGCAAAAGCCATCTGAATAAAACTCATTACGCGTCCGCGCTGGTTGATTTTAAATAAGTCAGTAACAATAGCCATAGAGATGGAACCGATCACACCACCAAACAACCCGGTGATGATACGTGCGGCTAATAATTGTTCATAGGTTTGTGCCAACCCGCAAAAAAGAGTTCCACCCAAAAAGCCTACATAGAAAAACAAGAGGATCTTTTTGCGGTCATATTTATCGGCAAAGCCTGCCGTTAAAATACCTGAAATGGCCGCGCTAAAAGCATAGCCCGAAACCACTGCTCCAAATTGAGCAGGTTTGATCGTTAATGATTTCATGAGGATATCACTCAAAGGTGAAAGTACCATAAAATCGAGGATGACAGAGAATTGTAGTAACGCCAGTAAGGCGATTACTAATTTTTGGTAGGAGGTAAAGGGTATTGCCTCTTCTTTAATTTTTTGTTGCATTGTTTAATTAGTTGGTTAGTTCGCTACAGTGGTAGCCTTCATTGGTGAGTAATGTAATAATGTCTGTAATAGATAAACTGTAGGTAACTACACGCAGCACACAATCAATATCCGTATGGTCAATATTCCATTGATGAATGGATTCAATTGTTAATACGGGACTGATCTGTTGGATATCTTTTTTACTGTTAATGTTTGT
>JAZKGH010000085.1:0-10586 GCA_040386055.1 Bacteroidota bacterium | reverse complement strand
ATTGGTTTACCGGTGACGACTTCCACCATAATGGCGCATTTTTCCTACCTCACTTTTTTGGTTTTTCGTATGCATTCGGACAAGCACGTCCTGTGCCGGCTATAGGAACATGGAAACCCTTTAACTACCCTACACAGGACGGTTATAAATTTTACCTGGATTATATCGGGCCATTGAAAAACGTCAATAAATTTTACAATAATGAAATTGCTTTCTGGAATGATGTAACGAAACATGAGACATATGATGAGTTTTGGAAAATACGAAACCTTCGGCCGCACCTTAAAAACATTAAACCCGCTGTACTGGTAGTTGGAGGTTGGTTTGATGCCGAGAACTTATATGGCGCCCTGCAAACCTATCAAACAGTTGAAAAACAAAGCCCGAAAACAACTAACGGCATTGTGATGGGACCTTGGGTTCATGGAGGCTGGAACCGTACGAAAGGAGACTATTTGGGAGATATTTCCTTTCAACAAAAAACGAGTTTGTATTACCGAGATAGCATTGAGTTTCCATTTTTCAATTATTACCTCAATGATAGAGGGTCCTACAAACCAACAGAAGCCATCATGTTTGAAACGGGAACCAATGTTTGGAAAAAGTATGATCAATGGCCGCCTCGAAATACTACATCCCAAACCTATTACTTAAGTGCAGGGAAACTGCAATCAACTGTGGCTACAACTATAGAAGAATTTATCAGCGACCCGAAAAAACCTGTTCCGTACATGTTGAATTGTGAAACCGGTATGACTAAAGAATACATGGTAGCCGACCAGCGTTTTGCTGCTACTCGTCCGGATGTATTGGTTTTCCAGACAGAAGCAATGAATGCAGATGAAACATATGCAGGTCCTATTAATGTGAACTTAAACGTTTCAACTACCAGCACTGATGCCGACTGGATTGTGAAAATTATTGATGTGTATCCAGATGATGCAGCCGCTGATAGCGTGAATGGAAAACTGGTTAAAATGAATGGTTATCAGATGTTGGTACGAGGCGATGTGATGCGTGGAAAATTCCGCAATAGTTTCGAAAAACCGGAGCCCTTTGCCCCCAACCAGGTAACTGCTGTTAATTTTACCATCAATGACATTAACCATACATTCAAAAAGGGTCATCGGTTAATGATCCAAGTACAGAGCACCTGGTTCCCTTTGGTTGACCGTAACCCACAACAGTTCATTAACATATTTGAAGCCAATGAATCGGACTTTGTGAAAGCAACGCATAAAGTGTACGGCAATTCAACTGTTACCTTTTTAAAACTGAATCCATGAGAATATTTCTTCCTGCAATATTGGTACTCTTTACATTAGTTACTTCTGCTCAGCAAACGGAAAAAGCCGATGTAAAAGCAGTTGTTTTGAAATTGTTCACTGCCATGCAACAAGGAGATACAGCTGCTGCGCGTAGCTGCTTTGACCCCAGCGGACGTTTACAAACAGCACTTGTAAATGCCTCTACCGGCCAAACAAAACTGGAGAATGAAACAATAGATGCATTCATTAAAATAGTAAGCTCAATAGCAAAAAGTGGGCAACACATTGAAGAACGCGTTGTTCATTGGGATATTAAGGTTGATATGCCGCTTGCCGGTGTTTGGGCTGAGTATGAGTTTTATGTTAACGACATGTTCTCACACAAAGGTGTAGATGCCTTTCAATTATTCAAAACAAATGATGGATGGAAAATTATTCAGCTTTGTGATACGCGAAAGAAATAACCGAACCTGTTTCGCGTAAAATGAATTAATTTCCTGAAAGGATAGTTGCTAACCATTTCTGAATATGGGTTAATTCAGGGCCCGAAATTTCATGTCCAACCGGATACTCTTTAAACGTAACCTGTGCTCCTAGGTTTTTACATTTGAGATAAGCTGCCTCCCCATTGTAAAAAGGGAGTACTTCATCCTTTGTACCATGCCCGATAAAAATGTTCAACTTCTGCAATTGTGCTGCAGAAGCTAAATGTGGATCAATATCCGTAAGCACTCTTCCACTCAGTGCAACAATTCCCTTTACCTTTTGGGGTTGTGTTAAAGCCACACTGTAACTCATAATAGCCCCTTGGCTAAATCCTAATAACAATACCTCTGATGCATCATATTTCTTTTTCACTTCATCCATAAAAAGAAATAATTGTTGTCGTGCACGTTCTGCTTCTTCTGAATCATACACCGGTTTACCCGTTGACAGATCCAAGCGAAACCACGCATATGAACCTGCTGAAAGCGTTATTGGAGCACGTGCAGATACAACAAGAAATTGTGGAGGTAAATAACCCGCCAATCCCATCAAATCCTGTTCATTGCTTCCATAACCATGCAACATGATTAGTAATGATGGTTTTATAGATTGCACCCGAGGTTTGTTTACAACATATAATAATCCTGCTGCTTCCATTTGTTGTGCCCGGGTGGTGAGTGAAGTAAAAAACAGAATAATTATAATCGGTGTTTTCATATTTATTGAAATGATTATAAACAAATAGAGACGCATGATGCGTCTCTATTTGTTTTGGAATGTAAATTTCTACATATTTCTTCTATACTGCCCACCTACCTCAAACAAGGAATGGGTAATTTGCCCTAAAGAACAATATTTAACGGTTTCCATCAATTCATTAAAAATGTTTCCGTTGTGGATGGCAACCTGTTGTAATTTGTGTAATGCCTCTTTACCTTTTTCTTCATTGCCTTGTTTCAGTTCATTCAACATCTTGATCTGGAATTCTTTCTCTTCAGTTGTGGAACGAATAACTTCCTTCGGCAAAATGGTTGGTGAACCTTTGCTGCTTAAGAATGTATTTACACCAATGATTGGAAATTCGCCTGTATGCTTTTGCATCTCATAATACATACTCTCTTCCTGAATCTTGTTGCGTTGGTACATAGTTTCCATTGCACCTAACACACCACCACGTTCGGTGATCTTATCAAATTCGCTTAATACTGCTTCTTCAACTAATTCTGTTAATTCTTCAATGATGAATGAACCTTGCAACGGATTTTCATTTTTAGCTAATCCTAACTCACGGTTGATGATTAACTGAATGGCCATTGCACGTCTTACTGATTCTTCGGTTGGTGTAGTAATGGCTTCATCATATGCATTTGTGTGCAATGAATTACAGTTATCATAAATCGCATACAATGCCTGTAATGTTGTACGGATATCATTGAAATCAATTTCCTGTGCGTGCAATGAACGACCCGAAGTTTGAATATGGTACTTCAACATTTGAGACCGCTCGTTGGCACCATATTTCAATTTCATTGCCTTAGCCCATATTCTGCGACTCACCCGACCAATCACAGAATATTCCGGATCGATACCGTTTGAGAAGAAGAAGGATAAGTTCGGTGCGAAATCATCAATATTCATTCCGCGACTTAAGTAATATTCAACAAACGTAAATCCATTTGATAAGGTTAATGCCAATTGCGTAATCGGGTTTGCGCCTGCCTCCGCAATATGATAACCACTGATAGAAACCGAATAGAAATTGCGTACAGCATTATCAATAAAATATTGCTGCACATCCCCCATCACACGTAATGAAAACTCCGTTGAGAAGATACATGTGTTTTGTGCCTGATCTTCTTTCAAGATATCGGCCTGCACCGTTCCGCGTACTTGCTTCAATGTTTCTGCTTTAATTTTAGCATATACATCGGCAGGCAATACCATATCACCTGTTACACCGAGTAACATCAATCCCAAACCATCATTGCTTTCGGGCATGTCTTCGTTGTATTTCGGACGGCCCGTTCCTCTTGCTTTGAAGATAGCATCAATCTTTTTATTCACTTCCGCTTCCAACCCATTTGCCTTGATATACAACTCACATTGCTGATCAATAGCAGCATTCATAAAGAACGCGCAGATAATAGCTGCGGGACCATTAATGGTCATCGACACGGAAGTTTTAGGATCAGCTAAGTTGAAACCAGAGTATAATTTTTTAGCAGCATCCAAACTCCATACACTTACACCTGAGTTTCCAATTTTTCCATAAATATCGGGACGGTGGTCAGGGTCATTTCCGTATAATGTAACCGAATCAAATGCGGTACTCAAACGTTTAGCCGGCATGCCTTGTGATACGTAGTGGAAACGTTTGTTAGTACGTTCCGGTCCACCTTCTCCGGCAAACATACGCGTTGGGTCTTCACCTTCACGCTTGAACGGATAAATACCTGCTGTGTAAGGGAAATCACCCGGGAAATTTTCCTGTAATGCCCAGCGCAAAATTTCACCCCATGCTCTGTAATTAGGGACAGATACTTTCGGTATTTGCGTGTGTGAAAGTGATTCCGAATGAGTTTTGATTTTTATTTCTTTATCACGCACCTTGAATATATAATACTCGTTGCGGAACAGATCTTTTTTCTCTTCCCAGGTTTCCAGCAATATTTTATTGCGCGGATCGAGACTCAATTCAATTTCTTTATAGGCGGCAGTCACCGCATCAACCAATGTTTTATCAGCATTCTTAGCGGATGATAATGTCTCGATAGCCGATTTCAACCCATACAACTTATCAGCAATCTCTACTTGTTTATCCACCCATCTATCATAACCCCTGTTGTTCTCTGAAATCTCCGAAAGGTAACGTGTACGTGACGGAGGAATGATGTAAATCTTCTCGCTCATCTCCTCACTGATATGGTAGGTCGATTTTAAATCAGCACCCGAACGTTCCACAATTGTATCCATAACCGCCTTATACAAACGGTTCATTCCCGGATCGTTGAACTGAGAAGCAATGGTTCCGAATACAGGCATCTCATCCGGATTTCTATCAAACAACTGGTGATTGCGCTGGTATTGTTTTTTTACATCGCGCAATGCATCCAATGCACCTTTTTTATCAAACTTATTGATGGCAATAATGTCGGCAAAATCGAGCATGTCAATTTTTTCCAACTGTGTTGCGGCTCCATATTCAGGAGTCATTACATACAAACTCGTATTACTGTGTTCAATAATTTCTGTATCACTTTGGCCGATACCCGAAGTTTCAAGAATGATCAGATCAAACCCCGCAGCCTTCACAATATCAACTGCCTCTTTCACATATTTAGACAACGCCAGATTGCTCTGACGGGTTGCCAATGAACGCATGTACACTCTTGGATTTTTAATCGAGTTCATACGAATACGATCACCCAATAAAGCTCCACCCGTTTTACGTTTACTCGGATCCACCGAAATGATGGCAACAGTTTTTGTCTTAAAATCCAACAAAAATCTACGCACCAACTCATCCACTAAAGATGATTTTCCCGCTCCACCTGTTCCGGTGATTCCCAAAACAGGAATCGTACTTGTAGCTATTGATTTAGAAATTTCGTTGTGCTGCACCACAAATGCTTCCGGAAAATTCTCGGCAGCCGAAATGAGCTTAGCTATTGATTTATAATCTTTATCCTTCAGGTGTTTTACTTCTCCATTCAGATTGGTGCCTGTTGCAAAATCGCATTTCTCAAGCATATCATTGATCATTCCCTGCAATCCCATTGCACGCCCGTCATCGGGACCATAAATGCGGGTAATTCCATATTTGTGCAGTTCCTCCATCTCTTCAGGAAGAATAGTTCCCCCTCCACCCCCGAATATTTTAATATGTCCGCAGCCCTTTTGCTTGAGCAAATCATGCATGAATTTGAAATACTCTACATGCCCCCCTTGGTACGAAGTCATTGCAATGGCATTGGCATCCTCCTGAATAGCGGTATCCACAACTTCCTCAGCACTGCGATCATGTCCCAGGTGAATCACTTCCGCTCCTGTTGCCTGAATAATCCTTCGCATAATATTAATGGCGGCATCGTGCCCGTCAAATAATGCGGCTGCTGTTACAATTCGAATTTTGTTTTGGGGAATATATTTCTCAACCATTTCCATGACGACAATTTTTGATTGTTAAAGTAAGGGGCAAAATTAAGACAATAAGCCACATTTCATAGGCTTTTCCGTCAGCCCTGTTTTCCAAAAGTTTAACAAAATGTCCTTCTGCATATTGCTAAAGGTTTAGGGTACAGCATATGGTGGGCTATTAATGGCCAGGAAGGGTTCGGGCATTCCTAATTTATAGCTATGGGTTTGTTTTCGCTATTGATTACCTGCTACTTAAGTAAATGAATATTCGACAACAGTAACACAATTAGCGTTATACCCTTACATTTGTTCCTCATAAACGAGGGGCAATTTTCAGGGATAGTTGCAAATTTTCAAAAAATACTACATTTGCCACCTCGAAAAGAAAAAACTAACTAGTATGGATTTAAAAGAAATCGTAGCAATTGCAGGTATCAGTGGATTGCACAAAATTATTGGACGCAGCAAAAACGGATTGATTCTTGAAACCATGAGCGAACCTAAAAAACGTTTCGCTACAGGTATGCATGATAAAGTATCAGTATTGGAAGATATTTCGATGTACACCATTGAAGGCGATGTGCAATTAGCCGAAGTGTTTGTAAAATTAAATGATGTAGAAAAAGCTGGTAATGCAGCCCCTTCATCCAAGGACGACTCAAAAGCACAACGCGCATATGTAAATACTGCAGTAAAATTAGACAACGAACGTGTATACGATTCGGATATCAAAAAACTAATAACATGGTATAACCTATTAAAAGGACAATTGGATTTTGCTGCACTATTGGGCGAAACTGCTGCTGAAACAACAGAAGACAAGCCTAAGAAAACAAGTAAAAAAGCAAAAGCTGATGATGCTGAAGAGGCTGCAACAGAAGAAGCTAAACCAAAGAAAGTTGCTGCTAAAAAAACAGCTGCTAAAGCCCCAAAAACAGCTGCTCCAAAAGACATGAATACTAAGGTAAGCAGTAAAGGTGCCGGAAATAAAAATACTTACAGACCGAAGTCTGTTTAAGGTTATTGGGTTACTGAGTTATTTGTTATTAAAAAAAGCTGTCAGATCTTTATCTGACAGCTTTTTTTATGCATTATACTTTTGCGGTTTTTCTGTTCTACATTTTGCGGTTCTGCGGTTTATTAAATCTCCAAGAGAACAGCAAAAAAACTGAATGTAGAATGTAAAAGGATGATGCTACACTAAGCTAAAACCTCTGCCAGTACTTTATGTGATTTAAGATCAAGAAATCCGGTGATATGCTCACGGTAATAGTCGAGCGTATGTTCAAGAATCGCGGTGCGTTCGGCATAATTCATCAATACACTTTTGTATTCAAGTGCGTTGCTTTGTAATAACATCGACATCTTTTCACTTAGCGATGGTGCGAGTTGGTATGGGTTACGCACATCATAGGGCTCGAAAATTCCTTCCCTGAAATCAAAACCATTTGTTTCGGATGAGTATATTCCTTTAGGATGAAAACCTAAATACCGGGTAAGTTGCAATAAAAAAAACAGCGGAAAATTATTCACCTTCTCTCCTTCCAAATCGAGCAATTGAACGGTATGATACATGAATGAAAACAATGGAGCATCCGGCTGATTCTCTTCACGTAAAACTTTATTCATCACCTCTGCCATAAAAATCCCCACTGCACTTTTTACCATATCAAAATGTAATGAATGAAGCGGAGGTGTGCACTTCAATTCTTTAATGCGTTGTAAGTTTTTTTGTTGTTGGTGATATGCTTCCAGCTCAAGTAAAGATAATGGAAGCAGGTGAGAAGGTTTGATGGCTCCTTTTTTAGAGCGAACACCATTTACCATGTATGACTGTACTCCATGTGTATCAGTAAAACATTTGAGCACAACACTATTCTCAGAATAATCAATGGTTTTGATAACGATAGCCTTGCACTTAAAAAGCATTACGGATAAATTGAGGAACGAAAGTAGTGTTTAATTCACAAACACAACTTTGGCAACATTGGTTTCAGTACCTTCTGCATTGGTTGAGTATATGAGGTAAACACCTGTTGCGGTACGTTTGCCTGTGAAGTTTCTTCCATCCCAGGTGGCAGTGCCTCCATTAGCACGGGTTTCATATATCATTTGGCCTTTAATATCCGTGATTTTTACAAAGGCATTGTTCACTAATCCTTTGATGGCTATCAATCCTGTATATTCAGGACCCACAGGATTGGGATACACCAATACATTGCTATGCACCTCTTTTGCTTCTGTTGCATTGCTCATATATGAAATAATCCCTTTTTCCGTTACGAAGAACACTTCACCTGTCTCATCATTAATTCCAATTTCAAGAATGATATTTGATAGAAGCGGACTGTTGCTCATATTGAAATTATGAATCACAGAATATCCGTCAGGCGAAACTAACCATACACCATTTGCAGTTCCAATCCATTTGCGGTTGGCGGCATCCACCTTAATACAATTAATAGGAGTATTACCTAAAAAATTGGAATACACCAACCCTGTTTTAATAACCAACTGCTCTGCGTCATACAGAGCTCCATTCTTAAATACATTTTCCGGACTTCTGAAAATACATAATCCCTGATCCGTCCCTGTCCACAACTCTCCCTTTTGATCTTTAGTGATACACAATACTGTATTGCTTGGCAAGAATCCGTTCTCTTTATCTTTCGTTAATACTTTAAACTGATCATCCGAGGCATCCATAACAGAACTACCACTGTTGTATACAATAATTCCCAAACCACGGGTTGAAAAAATCCATTTGTTATTCTGATCATCAATAGTGATAAAACCGAATCGCCTGTCGACTGAAAGTGGTAAGGAAAATGACCTCCAGTTCTTTGTTTCCGCTTCCATCACAGAAATCGGATTAAACGCATCGGAATTGCTTACCCATAAATTATTGTTTTTATCAAATGTCAGTCCCGACACGTTTACCGGTCCTAATGTTCCGGTATTGGGTGCTCTTAAGGAGCTGTTCAGGGAGTCGTACGCATTTACCACCGTTTCCCCGTTCATCTCAACAATACCGTATCCGAAACTCCCCATAAATGCATTGCGGGTCACCGGATGAATGGCTACATCAATAAAATCACGTGCATTTACGATCTTGGGATCAGCACTACTCACATAACTGTACCATTGATTGTTTTCAAATTTGCTGAACTTGTTATTGTTGTATTGTGGTCCCCAGCCTCCTGCAATACCAAATCCATTAACGCCACCCGCTGCCAGCCACAACTTACCATCTCCAAAACTCATGCGGGTGCCCGTTGTAGAAAAAGGTCCTGACGGTGCGAGAAATTCGAGTGCCTGAGACTCATTGTCCACCCTGATCAAATACTGATTGGGTACTAGCATAAACAAATCCTTTTCTTTACTTAAAATGGCTGTTTGCGCAAACCGTTGATTGTTGGATGAAATAACTCCTTGTGCATCTTCCATCACAATCTGGTCATCGAGTGTAATCACTAATCGGTTGTTATTTACCCTCATGTCGTGGGTTATATTTTTTCCTAAACTATTATAGGGACTCCACGTATTGCCATCAAATACTGTAATAGTCGAATCAACCACAGCATACAATTGATTCCGAAACATTTCCATATGGTTACTAAAGGTTGACGTTTTAGCCAGTTGCCAGAAACGATAATCACTTAAATTCAAACTGGTTAAGGGTGCAGCATAAATACCGGTAACAGATGATGCATACATTTTACCATTGAAAACCGCCACATCTGTTACCGACAAGTTCGTTCCGTTTGGACCAAGGTTTACATAACTATCTACCAATCGTTTACGGGGAATGTCAATCAATACAATACCAAAACTGCATGACAGATAGGCTGTTTGATCGATAACTGAAATATTGTACAAGATCTTATCTCCTATGATACGCTTATTTAAAATATCGGGAATATTGTATACCACACCATCTTGCATCAAATCGATATTCAGATTATCATATCCGATAATCATGGTACGAGAAGGAGCATGGTATTTTATCAGTTTCACATTTACATCTGAAAGCCCTGTTACACGTGAAAGTACATCTGTTGATCTTTCTGATTTATCGAAGGTGAAAATTGCACTATTGTTGCCCACATAAATTTTCCCGGCTACTTCTTCCAGACAGTTATTATTGGAAAAGGCTGCATGAACTCTCCAGGCATCAATAGCCGGTAGTGTAGGTTGTGCCTTAAGTGTTACACATAAAAGACTAATAATCACCATTATTCCTACAAAAGACCTTATAAATTTTACTCTACTCATAACGGAAGCATAACGACCAAGAGTTGGTACTTGGTATATCGCGAAAATAGAAATTAACCTCAAAAGAATTTGAAAACTTTAAGCAGGGTTTAGACTAAGTTCTCTATTTTTGTTCGCTATGTGGCAAACATTAGGAACGTTTATTTTGCGCAACCGTTTTTGGTTGTTGATAGTATTGGGACTACTCACCATTGGCGCAGGTTATGAAGCTTCCAAAGTGCAACTTTCATACGATTTCGCCAAAACCGTTCCGGCTGATGACCCTGACTTTATTGAATACATCAAATTCAAGCAAACTTTTGGAGAAGATGGAAGTGTATTGGTTGTAGGAGTTAAATCAGATAAGTTGTTTGAAAAGGATTTCTTCAATGACTGGATGAAACTGACCAACGATGTGAAGGGAATTGATGGTGTTGAGAA
>JAZKGH010000084.1:4791-5100 GCA_040386055.1 Bacteroidota bacterium | reverse complement strand
TCGGTCCCATCATTTCAGCTAACTCATCCAGCGTTACAATTTCTTTTCCAACTAAGATCTGACCAGGCTTGCCATGAAACGCAATGTATAAAATACTATAATCCTTATAACGTTTCAGTTGCCATTGTTGCAAGTAGTAAGCAAGATTTTCCTTTGTACCACAATGACGATGGATATAATCAATGTCTCTGTTTTTTTTCAAAAACGTGAGCACCTCCTGCACACTGGTTTGGTGTTTCAGGTTTTTGCTCCAGTCTCCTTCCAGACAGAACACTTCTTTGTTATATGTTTTTGAAAAACGCATGATTT
>JAZKGH010000084.1:0-4781 GCA_040386055.1 Bacteroidota bacterium | reverse complement strand
CGCATTTTGTTTACCCTCTCTTCCACACTGTAAAAACGCCATTTATTGCCTATTCTAAAAAATAAAACTTGACTTTTGTCATTTTTTAGTTATAATTTAGTAGGACATAATAAACACCATTTTGTATGAAACAGAACTACGTAACCCTTATGACTCTGATTTTGTGCGTACTGTCCTTTGGCAGTTTACAAGCACAAATCACAGTAGACGCCACTGCCGGAACCACTACCGGAACCTACACCACTCTTAAAGCAGCCTTTGATGCCATCAACATCGGAACGCATCAGGGTGTAATTGATATTCGAGTCCATGCTTCCATAACAGAAACCGTTACAAATTCGCTTGTAGAAAGTGGAAATGTAAGCGGGGCTTCTTATTCTGCAATTACAATAAGACCGGCAGATACTGCAACGGTTGAAAAAGTCCTTTCCTTTTCGACTTCTGGTTCAAGCCACGTAGCTTTAGCCGGTAGCGATAATATAACTATTGACGGCCGTCCCGGAGGATTGGGCTCTTCTAAGTTTTTAAAGTTTAATCATTCAGCTACAACTGCTAATTCGCATAGCATCAGTGTTACCAATGGGGTAAATGCGTTTTTAATACGTTATTGTAGCTTCTCGCATGCAGCAACAACTGCAGTTGTTGCATCAAATATTCTTCTGTCAACATCTGTTGCTCCTTTACCTCCAAACTCAAATATTAAAATCCAAGATTGTTTTTTTACAGGAGCAAGAGCAAACATATACTTTAGCAGTACTGCTGCTAATGCGATGGATAGCATTGAAATTGTTCGTAATGAATTTGTGAATTTTGCAAATGCTGCAATTCTATCTACAACAGGCTCTTTTAAAAAGGTGCTTATCGATTCAAATGTTATGTACCAAACGGTTAATAGTGCAACCGCACCTACCGCAATAGATATAAGGCACAATGTACTCGGTACTGTGCTTACAATTACCCGTAATCATATCTATGATATTCAAACGGCAACTACCAATTTTGTCAGAGGTATTGTTGTTTCACCTGCAACAGCAGCAACCGGAACTGTTATCTTAGTAGCAAACAATTATATTTCCTTAATGAAGGATGTTGGCTCGGGAGCTAATATCAGAGGATTTGAATTTGGTGGTGCGGGGGATGCCATCTGTAGACTCATAAATAACTCTATTCGAATTGGGGGAGTCCATACAGGTGGAACTGCAGGTCAAGTAGTATCAATGGGCATTTTCAAATCAAATACTTCTGCATTGTCAACCTGGGTATGCAGGAATAATGTTTCAATTAATAACAGAACAGGTGGTACAGCCGGAATATTTCATGCTGCAGGATGGGTGTCTGGAAATGGAACGGGTTTCGTAGGAACTTATGATATTGACTATAATATTTATTGGGCTACCGGAGGAGCAGGAAATGGTCCATTCCCGGCAGTATGGAACGGCACTTTGCAGCCTCAAACCGGTCAAACAGCCTACCGAAATGCTGCAACACCTTCAGAACAACACTCAATATTTGACAACGTAAACTTTGTAAGCTTCACCAACCTGAGTTTAACCGGTACTTCTATTAATGATTATTTAAACTTAGGAGCCCCCCGAAACGCTAATGTTCTGACCGATTATTTTAATACACTTAGAGGAAATCCGACATATAAAGGTGCACATCATTCAACTCCTTTCACGAACCTGAAAGATGCGGCTGTTAAGGAAGTCTATTCACTTGGAAAACTCCCGATTCCATACGCCAATCCTCATGTAATAAGAGCTAACATACAAAATACAGGTATTGATACCTTGTTCAACCAAAAAGTAAGAGTGAACGTTACCGGTACAAATGTATTGGCCGATTCTGTATTAATTGATACCATCGTTCCGGGCCAGAACAAGTATGCCCTATTTCCATCCTTTAATTATATTAGTACTGGTGCTTGCTTAGTTACCATTACATTACCAAGCGATAGTACCAATTCAAACAATACTAAATCGTTCAATCAGATTGTTACCAGTGGAACCTATGCTTACGCAGACCCAACCTTACCTGCCATTGGTGGTGTAGGGTTTAATGGTGTTGGTGGTGATTTTATAGCCAAGTTTCCATACTCAGGCAGTAATAACATCAATCAGGTTGGTGTGAACTTTAATGCGGGAGGACAACCTTTCCAAATAGTAATCTTTAGTGTTGTGAATGATACTCCGGGTATTCTACTGTGGAACTCTCCAACACAAACTGCTGTTACAGGTGTTAATACCATCAACGTAAATCCGGTAGTACCCGTAAGTGGATCCTTCTTTGTAGGTGTGCGCCAAACAGGAACAACCAATGTTGGATTTGGATACCAGGCTGAAGATCCGATACGCAATGGAGTGTTTTATTATAAAGCTACTTCGGTAACAGCATGGGCAGATTTTGCCACAACCAATTCAGCCTTCCGTTTTATGGTTGAACCTCGTTTGCAAATTGCAGATGATATTGGTGTACAATCTGTGATTTCACCTTGTAATGTTGTGGTACAAAACTCTCCAGCTATTTTCCCCAAAGTAATCATATACAATTATGGCTTGAACGGCTATTCTTCAGCAACAGTTAAATACGCCATTACCGGGCCCGTTGCATCTTCGGGAACTACTGTCTTCCCTTCTATTAGTTTATCAAGTAATACCAGTGCGGAGCTAACACTCAGTTCGTCATTTAACCCAACTACTGCCGGTACGTATACCATGAAAATATGGACTGAGCTCCCAGGAGATTTGGAGCCTAACAATGATACTGTAACATATATATTTACTGTAGCTGATATTAATACATCTACAAACTCCGGTAATCATATTATACTGAATGGAACCAATCAATCTGTAAACGTTTCAAGCAATGGTAGTTTAGATTTCTCAGGCTCTATGTTAACTCTTGAAGGTTGGGTAAATCCGAGCGCTTCGGGCTTTAAGTATATTATGTCGAGAGAACAAAGTTCAGGTATTTCACAATTCGATTTATATATGAACCCATTGGGTAATATCATCTTTAAACTCAAAACACTCAGCGGAACCGATTCAGTTGTATCAACTGCAACCATTCCTGTACTTTCCTATTCACATGTTGCAGGAGTATATGACGGAACAAATCTTATACTTTATATTAATGGAGAAGTAGCAGGTACCAAGTTATTGAGCGGAACCCTAATGTCGAGCACCAATTCATTGTTCATCGGACAAGCCTTTACTGGAGGAACTTCTTTCTGGGGTGGTAGTTTAGATGATGTAAAAATATGGGATACTGCCCGCACCGAAAACCAGATCCGGATGGGCATTCATACACGCAGCAATAATTTCTCCAATACATACCTCAAAGGTTATTGGAGAATGGATGAAGCCAATGGTACTTACATTGCAGATGCCGCAGGTAACTGTAACAATGGTATCATCAATAATGCTGCAACCTTTGCGGCATCAAACGTTACCATGGGTACTCCGTTAATTGATGCAGTTACTATTAGCACGTCTGGAAGTACATCTTTCCCGAATACGGCTGTTGCAATCAATGCCTTTAATCAAATAGGTACGAATCAATATTACATCCACAAATTTGTAGGTGTTCCAAAAGGCACTTCACCTGTTACCAGTCCCGGTGGTGTAATTAATGTAAGTAACAATACATGGTTTATATACAAGTATGGAGCAGGAACAATGGATAGCACAATAGTAGATTTCAGTGTTGGCAGCGGTGTACCTTCCACTCCGGTATTAACAGATATTAAATTGTTCAGCCGTGAAATTGGATCAGTAGGTAACTGGGTGAAATTGCGCGATTCTGCTGTTTCCATGAGTTTTGCTACTCAAAAAATTGCTATGATGATTTCACCTGTAGAGTTCAACAAACAATTTGTGCTTGGCGCCAATAGCTCTGCACTTCCTGTTAAACTGATTTACTTCAACGCAAAACGTGATAATGCCGATGTGCAGTTAACATGGGTTACCGCCAGCGAAACAGATAATGCCGGTTTCACTGTTGAGCGCTCAGTTGATGGAAAATCATTTGAAAAAGTAGCTTACGCTGAAGGCAAAGGAAACAGCAACGAATCTAACAACTACAATCTGACAGATGAAAGTGCTTTTGCGAAAGCCAACAGTAAAATACTTTACTACCGTTTGGTACAAACCGATTTCAGTGGTAAAGAAACCATCAGCCAAACAATAGCTGTACATGCTGATGCAGAAGATGAAGCTACAACTGCTTTATACCCAAATCCATTTACCAATGAACTTACCTTTACCATTGACAGCAAAATACAAACAGCTGTTAAAGTAGTAGTAATGGATATTGCAGGCAGAACACTTGTTGAGTTAACACAGAACCTGAATGCAGGTATGAATACTGTTGAAACCAAACAACTCTCACAATTGCCAAGAGGCATTTACATGGTACAACTAAACATTAACGGACAACTCACCACCCACAAACTGGTGAAACAATAAAGAGTCCTCTACTTAAGGATAGGCCTGAAATGCTCCCTAGAAAAAGGGAGTGTTTCGGGCTTATTTGTTTTTAGAACCTAGATTCAGCATACATGTTTTTACCACAAGGGACACTAAGTATAATGCCTTTGTGACCTTTGTGTATTCCCTTGCGCACCTAGTGGTAAAATTCCCGCTCGACCATACAACTCTCAAACAACAAACCCTCCCAAACTTTATATTTTTTTGTACTTTCGCCCCTTTCATAAACAATACTTACCCATGAACAAAGACGCGCTGATAGAATGTGTTCCCAATTTTAGTGAAGGAAACGAC
>JAZKGH010000083.1:0-1900 GCA_040386055.1 Bacteroidota bacterium | reverse complement strand
TACAATTCGATATGATTCCGATGAACTGGCTGGGTGACGGTGAAACTGCTGTATACACCAATACGGGAGTATGGGCAAGCCGCGCTATAAAGGAGGCCAAAATATTCGGTAACGTTAATGTGGTGGCCTCAAGTGAGGATACCAACTTTAATTATATCCCGAAGAACTACACCATTCCTGCTGATTCTAAATATTTTCACTGCACCAGCAACAATACCATCTACGGAACAGAGATGTTCTCATTCCCCGATACCAATGGCGTTCCGTTTATATGTGACATGAGTTCGGATATTTTCAGTCGCCCGTTTGATGCCAAACAGTTTGACATGATTTATGCGGGTGCTCAGAAAAACATGGGGCCTGCAGGTGCTACGCTGGTAATCGTGAAAAAGTCATTCCTGGAAAAACGTGTAACCAAAAAATTGCCAACCATGTTGGATTATGCCGTGCATATTGAGAACGGAAGCATGTACAATACTCCAAGTGTGTTTGCCATTTTTGTGTGTATGCATACCCTTCGCTGGATTAAATCCATCGGATTAGAAGCAATGGAAGTACGTAACAAAGGCAAAGCAGATCTATTGTATGCAGAGATTGACCGTAACAGTTTATTTGAGGGTACCGTTGCCAAAGAAGACAGAAGCCGCATGAACGTAAACTTTGTATTAACCAACAAAGAATATGAACCTGAATTCCTGAAATTCTGCGAAAGCAAAAACCTAAGTGGCCTTAAAGGACACCGCTCAGTAGGCGGTTTGCGCGCCAGTTTGTATAATGCATTAGAACTAGAAAGTGTACAAGCATTGGTAGATGCGATGAAAGAATTCGAGTCTATGAAAACTAATGCGAAAATGAGTTAATCAGTAGATAAACAGATGTGTTCATCTACTCACTTTTTATAATTTATTCATTCATTTAAAGTAAAAAATATATTTAGCTAAAAGCAAAAAGCCAATAGCAAAAAGCCATACCTAACATGACAAAAATATTAGCTAACGATGGCATTGATGCCAATGGTAAAAGGATTTTAGAAGCAGCAGGATTTACAGTTGATACCAACAAAATTCCTCAGGAAAAATTAGCCACTGAATTAAATAACTATGATGCCATTTTGGTACGCAGTGCCACAAAAGTTCGTAAGGATTTAATTGATGCATGTCCTAATTTGAGGCTGATTGGCCGTGGTGGTGTAGGTATGGATAATATTGATGTGGGGCATGCGAAAAACAAAGGTATTGCAGTAATCAACACTCCTGCTTCATCTTCTGTCTCTGTTGCTGAGCTGGTGTTTGCGCATATTTTTTCGGGTTCACGTTTTATTCAAATCACCAATCGCGTGATGCCAATTAAAGGAAACGAGGAATTTGGTAACCTGAAAAAAGTAGCCAGCAATGGAATTGAATTGCAGGGTAAAACAATGGGCGTATATGGTTTTGGTCGTATTGGTCAGGAAGTGGCTAAAATTGCTATTGGATTAGGCATGAAAGTATTGGCTTTCGACCCCTATGTTGAGACATTGGATCTGATCGTAAACTTACCTGCATTGGGTGAACACTCACGCATTAAAGTAAACATCAAAACCGTAAGCGAAGCATCTGTCATTGCACAATCTGATTTCATTACGTTCCACGTTCCTTTTAACGAAGGCGATAAAGCCATCATTGATGAAGCTAAAATGGCGAAGATGAAAAAAGGTGTTGGACTGGTAAACTGTTCGCGTGGAGGAGTGATCAGTGAAACTGATTTGCTGGCTAACCTAAACAGCGGGCATGTAGCCTTTGCAGGATTGGATGTGTTTGAAAAAGAACCACCGGTAAACATGGCCATTTTACAGCACGACCATGTGAGCTTAAGTCCACATATTGGTGGTAGCACACTGGAAGCACAAAACCGCATCGGT
>JAZKGH010000082.1:0-17777 GCA_040386055.1 Bacteroidota bacterium | reverse complement strand
AAAATAAAAATGCAAGAGGGTATAGTAGAAATCAGCCTGCTGTTTATCGAGCAATTGCTCTTCGGGGAATTTTTTTTGCGCAAGGTATTGTTGAATCAATCTGAGACCTTCATTGTAATCGCCCTTTAATCCCACAATATTTAAGATCCATGCATAGTTTTGAGGAAGTGTTCCCAGAAGAGCCTTTATAAATCCCAGACTTTTTTTTGTAGGCATAAAGGAAGGAAAGAGTCGGTTGTTTTGTTCCAGAAGTTGATAAGCTTCCCTAAGTTCAATAGCACCACTTAGATAATCCCGCTTGCTGAGTTTTAAAATGCTCCAGTGTAAATGAATTTCTGCTACGGCATATAATCTATAAGGAGAAGAAGAGGGAAGCTTTTGAATACGGCTCAGTCGAGCGGATTTCGCACTTTCCAGTACATTGAATATGTTGGGGCCGGGATCAGTAACGAGGGTGTAATAATCGATGCAATCGGCAAGATAATCCAGAGCAACATTCTGTGGCGAGTTGAGGGTTTGTTCAGCCAAAATAGTTTTCGCCTTTACCAATTTTAGATTGGTAATATGCTCCATGATAATGCTGTTTTCACCTCCAAGGTTAAAGGTTTGCGAAAAGGCGGTGCATAAAAAAAGGAGTTGAAACGCACAAACGAATCCAACTCCTTTAATAAAGTTCATATAAAGTATGGGTAAGCTTAGATAGCTACTTCTTCGGCAAGTGTATTGTCTACCAATACACGGCCGCAGTGTTCGCATACCAAAATTTTCTTACGCTGTTTAATATCCGATTGGCGTTGTGGCGGAATTTTCGCAAAACATCCACCGCAGCTATCACGTACGATCATCGCTACACCAATACCATTTTTAACACTTGCTCTGATTTTGTTGTATGAAGTCAACAAACGATCTTCAATAACAGAAGAAGCTTCAGAACGGTTATTCAACAAGTTCTTTTCTTCTTTTTCAGTTTCCTCAACAATCATGTCAAGCTCCCCTTTTTTGTTTTTCAAATCCTGGGTTCTGCCTTCCAACTCTACGTTGATGGTCTCAAGGTTTAGTTTTTTAGCTTCGATATCAAACTGATTGTTCTTGATGCGTTTTTCAGCAGCCTGAACTTCCAATCCCTGAATTTCGATTTCTTTGTTCAACGCATCAAACTCACGGTTGTTTTTTACGTTATCCAATTGCTTCTCATATTTTTTGATTAGCGCTTTGGCGTCAACAATCTTGGTTTTGTTGGTTGAGATATTTTCTTCAGACTGTTTAATATCGTTTTTGATATTATCCATTCTGGTATTTAATCCGGCAATTTCATCTTCAAGGTCTGCTACCTCCATTGGAAGTTCGCCACGTACCGATCTTAACTTGTCAATTTTTGAGTCGATAACCTGAAGCTTGTAAAGGGCTTTTAGTTTTTGTTCAACACTGATTTCAGTTGCTGCTGCCATATTTATGAATTAAAATAATTAATTGGATTCGTTATAGTTTCCGATAAAAGGACCGCAAATGTAGGGAATTTTTCAAGAATTACATCCTTTAAAAGCTCCTTGGTGAAAATTTCGCTCTCATAATGACCAATATCCGCGATCATCATGCGGTTTTCGGCATCAAAAAATTCATGATATTTTACATCCGCTGTTACAAAAGCATCTGCTCCTGAGGCAATTGCCTGTTTAATAAGGAAACTGCCCGCTCCTCCACAGACTGCAACTGTAAGTATTTGTGAAGCAGCTGTTTCCGTATGCCGGATGGTGTTCACATTCATAGTAGATTTCACATGTTTCAAGAAATCCATTTTGGATAAAGGTTGAGGCAGCTGCCCAATCATTCCGGATCCTGTTTGAGAGTTCTCATTATCAATGGAATAAATATCATAAGCTACCTCTTCGTATGGGTGGGCCTTCAATAATGCACTCGTTACCTGGTATTGGAGATGTGCAGGGAACACCGTTTCCAGCTTTATTTCTGATTCGTAATGGCGTTTCCCTTTTTCTCCTGCATAAGGAGTAGCCAGTTCATTTGCGGTATAGGTTCCGGTCCCGTTAGACTGGAAACTACAATCTGCATAATTCCCGATATGCCCACTACCTGCTGCAAATAATGCTTCTTGAACAGCCGTAATATGATCTTCGGGAACAAACACCGCCAATTTTTTCAGGTTACCCTTAATGGGTGAGAGAATGCGCATGTTTTGCAGTCCAAGCTGATTGCCAATTTTTTGGTTAACACCGGTATGAACATTATCAAGATTAGTGTGTATCGCATAGATAGCAATATCATTTTTGATAGCCTTGATAACGGTACGTTCAACATAGTTTTTACCGTTGAGTTTTTTGAGTCCGCCAAAAATGATGGGATGGTGAGCTATCACCAGTTCACAATTTTTGGCAATGGCTTCGTCTATAACAGCTTCAGTGGCATCGAGTGAAACCAGAATTTTGGTTACAGGTTGATTATGATGACCGGTTAATAATCCGGCATTGTCATAACTCTCCTGCAGTGCCAGCGGAGCCAATGCTTCAAGCCATTGGGTTATATCTTTAACGGTTAGCGTTGTGGTACTCATTCTAACGTCAATTATAACGAAAAGATTTGTGGAAACAGACAGAATTCCCATCTTGCAGGTTCAAAACAAAACCCAATGACAGAATTAGGAATCGGATCGCGTGTGCGACACGCAACATATGGTGATGGAGTAGTGGTGAATGTGAAGAGCCATCAGTACAGTATAACCTTTATCAATGAAGGCAGAAAGGATATCTCAAGAGAGCACAACGTGCTGGAAATAATTGAAGCTGTTGAGCCGCCTGAAGATATGATTAGCAATGCTGAGTTGGAGCGCACACTCATTGGAATTTTGCAACGCTGGACAGAAATGCCTGAGCATGTAAGTCTGGGTGCTAAATGGACAGGAGGAAAGATGATTTTGCAACCGGGAGACCCCAATATGGCTATTAAAGAAATCCCGATAGATACTTTCTTCCATAAAATCGTAATGCTGCGTGACAGGTTACGCGTAATGGAGCAACGCATCAATGCTCACGATATACTTACGGATGAGGATAAGGTAAACATGCAACAGTACATCACTAAAATATATGGTTCACTTACCTCTTTTAATGTGTTGTTTAAATTTCCGCACGATCAGTTTGTGGGGGAGAAGAGTAAGGACTAGGAGGACTGTTAATAATGTTGATTGTGTTAATGATGTATTGCATCGGATTACACATTTAACACAATTAACATGCTCAACACAATTAACATACTTAACAAACAAAAGGTTACATGAAAACGAAAATATACCTATTACTAATTAGCATTTTTGGAGTATACAATGGCTTCACTCAAAACAAGCCTTATCGAGATGCATCGAATTCGCACTATTGGAAAAACAGGAAACCCTTTGAAGGGTATTGGCAACAGGATGTAGCGTATACCATCAAGGCATCTATTAATGACCAAACGGATATTGTGGATGGAGAGGAAGTGTTAGTGTATGATAACAACTCGCCTGATACATTGGCGTTTTTGTATTTTCACCTGTACCAAAATGCATTTATAAAAGGTGGTTATTTGGAACAACTAAACCTGGCCAATAATTTTAAACAGCGTTTTGGCAAATATGAAAATGCGGGCCAGGGAACGGAGATTGAAAAGGTAGAGATCACTTCGGTAAAGACACCTCCACCATACACGGATGAAGATGGGAAAAGAGCAGTAATTGATCCTGTGGTCAATAAGTATGATGTTAAACCGATGATTGATTTCAGCATTATGCGTGTGGATTTGCAACAACCTCTTTTACCTAACCAACGCATTACCATTCGCATTAAGTTTAAAACGTATTTTGATGCGGGCGGAGAGCAGCGGAGGCGTATGAAAACATTTGCAGATGCTTGGGGGAATAAACAATATGACGGAGTGCATTGGTATCCCCGCATTTGTGTGTATGACCGCAAGTTTGGATGGGAAACAGATCAGCATTTGGGAAAAGAATTTTACGGTGATTTTGGGAGTTATGATGTCGAGTTAACATTTCCTAATCATTACATTGTTGATGCTACCGGAGAATTGCAAAACAGGGAAGAGGTATTGCCTGCAGATTTGCGTGCTAAACTGGATGTTCAAAATTTCAAAGACAAACCATTGGATTCAGAGCCATCTAAAATTATCATCCCGAACGGGACAACTAAAACATGGAAGTTTAAATCCATCAATACACATGATTTTGCCTGGGTAGCAGACCCAACTTTTAGAATAGGAGAAGAACTCATTACACTTGATAACGGAGATAAAGTTTCGTGTATTTCATTATCGCAGGAGCCTCATTCTGCAAGGTGGCAGGATGCTGCAAGTTTTACCGCTAAGGTTATTAAGGTGTATTCAAAAGATATTGGCAACTATGCATATCCTAAAATGATCGTAGCAGATGCACGCGATGGAATGGAGTATCCGATGCTGACACTGGATGGCGGATTGAGTCCGGGTTATTATGGGTTGTTTGCACATGAAGTGGGGCATAACTGGTTCTTCGGTATGGTGGGAAATAATGAAACGTACCGTGCAAGTTTGGATGAAGGCTTTACACAGTTTTTAACTAACTGGTGCATGACCAAAATTTTTGGTGAGATCAAACCCTCAAAGAAAAACCCAAACCCAATGAGCAGAATAGATCAGGGTGTATATTATGGATACTTGCGCGATGCCATTAATCAAAATGATGCAACCTTAAATACACACAGTGATGATTTCGGTGGTGCGTTAAATCATGGAGGTGGTTACGGACATGTATACTACAAAACAGCAACCATGTTGTACAATCTGCAATATGTGTTGGGTGATAGTTTGTTTGAAAAAGCGATGCAGCATTATTTCAACCAATGGAAAATGGCACATCCTTATTATGAAGATTTCCGCAATTCGATCATTCAATTTACACATGCGGATTTAAACTGGTTTTTTGATCAATGGATTGAAACAACCAAAAATATTGATTACAGCATCGAAGAGGTGGAACGTGGAAAACTCAATCCCGGTAATGATTCAATTGAGTATGAAATCGAATTTAAGCGCAAGGGTGCCATGCAAATGCCACTCGACTTTACTATTTATACTAAGGATTCTCAACAGTTCAAGTACCTAATTCCCAATACCTACTTTGTAAAACCATATGATGCACAAACCAAAGTCTTGCCGATATGGAGAGGTTGGGGAATATTGAATGAGGAATATGAAGCAAAAGTATTTTTACCAAAGGGGTTGAAGATTAAGAACGTTCAAATAGATCCAACATATCGATTGGCAGATATCAATCAATTAAACAACAGTACAAAATGCCCGATCTATTTTTCACTGGATGATTTGAAACGAGATGCATTTGACCGCAAACATTACCTGATGAAATGGAGACCGGATGTATGGTACAACCAATATGACGGAGTAAAAGTTGGATTGCATCTTGACGGAAATTATCTGAATCAAAAGCATGTCTTCAATTTGACTACATGGTACAATACCGCTGCAGGAACAAATTATATAGACAGCATATACAAGAAAAATAGTGAAAGGTATCCTGTGCATTACAACTTTTCCTATCAAACACGTATTGCAAAATTTACCGATCTGAGTATTCAATCGCGTGTATTGGATGGTTTAGTCATGAATAAAATGGGTGTAGAGAAAACACATGGTAGTATGGTCTTCCGTGTTTTTGCCAAAAGTATGCGCAGGGTTCAATCGTATTACCTGCCTGCGTATTATCCGATAACCATTCAGTCCGTTTCATTTTATCCTGTGATCAGTTCCCAAAATCAATGGAACAACACATTGAACCTTGAGATTGAAGACAGGTATACAGCAGGTGTCGGTTCCGGTAAAATACTATTGGGCATGCGTACATCAGCATTATATAGTGATTTTGATTATGCGAGTGCGTACATCAACATTGTTAACCAAAAGGATATTGGTTCAATGGAATTGAGAACCCGTGTATTTGCACAATACATGACAGGTTCAAACGCAGCTCCTGAATCGCAATTGTATTTGGCAGGAGCCAATCCCGAGGAAATGGCCGACAATATATACACGCGATCAGCCGGGATTATTCCGCAGGAGCTGTTTACTTATGGAGCAAACGTTAACAATTTTCAATATGGCGGAGGATTGAATATTCGCGGGTATGCAGGTTATCTTACACCGGTTACCGCAAATAACAATCAATACTTTATGTATAAGGGTAATTCAGGTGCCGCATTAAATGTGGAACTGGATTATGATAAATTTATCACCATTCCGGCAAAAGGTATACTTAAGTATTTTCATTTGGATAGTTATCTTTTTGGTGATGCGGGAGTGCTGCAAAGTAATAATCCGTTGATCACCGAAACGGTAACACCCACATCCTTTGCAAATGTGACAACACCTTTAATGGTGAGTGCGGGATCCGGATTTGCCTTGACGGTAAAACGTTGGGGGAAACATGACGATATAAAACCGTTAACTGTTCGTTTTGATATGCCTTTGTTCCTGAACAATACACCTTTTGTTGACAATGAATATACAAAATTCAGATGGGTGTTGGGGATAAACAGAGCATTCTAAAATGCCTGAGGCTAAGGAGTTATTTAAATCAATTGTTGTTACACTGCTCTTCTTAACAATAGTTTTGTTGGGAGCATATTATCACGAACCCTGGCGTGATGAAATTCAGGCCTGGATGATTGCTACAGATGCAGGGTCGATTGAGCAACTCTTTGGAAATTTCCGTTACGAAGGTCATCCCATGTTGTGGTATGTGATGTTGTATTATGTAGGATACATTACGCATGATATCTTAGCGATGCAATTATTGAGTGTCGGTATTGCTACATTATCAGTTTTTTTCTTTTGCAGATTCAGTCCTTTTAGCTGGTTGCAAAAAACGCTGTTCTCTTTCGGCTTTTATCCGCTATTTCAGTATTGCATACTCTCCCGGAGTTATGGATTAATCCTGCTCTTTGTAGTGTTGTATGTATGTTTGATAAGCATGAATCCAAAATCAATTGGCAGTTGGATTGTGTTGGTGTTGATGGCCAATACCTCAGCTACAGGATGTGTATTGTCGGTATCTTTTGCATTAACACTATTGATGCAGGAAAAGATGAGAGGAAAGATTGTAAAAACCATCATACTAGAAAATATAAACGGGTTGCTACTGTTACTTGGGGGACTGGTCTTCGCGGCATGGCAAATTTACCCTGAACCGGATAATACATACTCTGCAAAGTTTTCAATTGCTCAATTCAAAATGATTTTTTCGCAGTTGCATGATAGCTACTTTTATATCGCCTACTGGCCCGATATGGTGAAGTGGAGTACCATCTACATGCGGGATATGCATCCACTCGATTTGGTTATTTCGCTGGTTACATTCTCTTTGTTTGCTGTGCTATTCTCAAAACGAAAGAATGTTTTGTTTTTTTATACATTTTCAACGTTGACAATGTTGCTTTTCCTCACTATCAGCAATATGTTTTCTGCAAGGTTCATTGGCCATTTTTACCTGATATTAATAGCTGCTTATTGGTTGATGATGAAAGAAGAAAAGATAGAAAACAAAAAGTGGTTGAATATTCTTTTAACATTGGTTTTGGTTTGTCAGGTTATTGCCGGTTGTGGGCTTTTATATGCTGATCATAGAGCACAATTCAGCAATGCAAAAAGAGCTGCACAGTATATTCAGGAAAAACAACTGAATCAATATCCTGTTACGGGTGCCATTGATTATACCCTTTCGCCCTTAAGCTATTGGTTGGAAAAACCGCTTTATTATGCAGAGACACAATCCTATGGAAAGTATATAGTTTGGAACAGTAAACGGGGGCGTGTATTGTCTCCGGAAATACTACTGCATGAAACAGATTCATTGGTGAGTGCATATGAAAAAGCAGTTGTAGTCGTATCAACAGAAGTGGCGATCAGAAACGAGTTGTTTAAAGACTTTATAAAAGATACTATTGAAACGGAACAATCTCAATGGGTGCTTCTGCATACATTTGAAGGTGCATTGGTTTTAGATGAAAACTATTATATATATCTTGCAAGTCGAAAAAATAAATTAAGATGACAGCATTTGCCAGACCGGTTCCGGGAACTTATCCCACCTATTTTGATACCTATATTTCATTGGTAAAAGGAGAGAGTATCTATGAAGAGCTTTATCAATCGTATATGGATACAATGGAGTTAGTTACATCATTAGATCTTGAAACATTGCACTTCCGTTATGCAGAAGGCAAATGGACAATTCTGGATATTTTGCAACACGTAATGGATGCAGAACGCATATTCTGTTTCAGAGCCTTATCCTTTGCCCGATCGGAAAAAGCTTCGCTACCGGGTTTTGAAGAAGACGAATATGTTGCAGCAGGATTTGCAACCAAACGTAATATAAATGATATGGTGAGGGAATTCTCAATTCTTCGGGCATCAACAATTGAGTTGTTCAAGAGTTTTTCGGCTGAAATGCTCGACCAAAAGGGTAATGCAAATGGAAAAGATGTTACACCAAGAGCGTTATTGTTTATCATATTGGGACATGAAATCCATCACCGTAATATCATACAACAACGTTACATGAGTACATAATTACTAAGCTCTTCTCAATTCAAAAATAGTGATCTCGGGCATGATGCCTACTCGTCCGGGGTATCCTAAAAATCCATATCCGCGGTTAACATAAATTTGCTGGTTTCCTTCTTTGTACAACCCGGCCCAATGTGGATAGAGGTATTGTGATGGGCTCCATTTAATAAAACTGTTTTCAATACCAAACTGGAATCCGTGAGTATGTCCGCTGAATGTTGCTTGGATATCACTATACTCAGGTTTTTGCGTAATTATTTTATCAAAGTGCGATGGGTCATGCGAAAGCAGAAGTTTAACAGGGGTATCTGGCATTTTATCCATAGCCATATCCAGGTCGCCAAATTTTTGAAAACGCCCCTTGTCTCCCCAATTTTCAACACCGATAAGGGCAATGCGTTCGCTTCCTTTTTCCAGCATCACATGGTCATTTCGCATCAAATTCCACCCCATGTCTTTATGTACCTTAACAAGATCTTTCAGGTTTTGCTCTTTGGCTTCCACACTTGGCCATTGCGTATAATCGCCATAATCATGATTTCCAAAAATACTAAATACACCCATCGGAGCTTTCACTTCAGAAAAGTGTTCCATTAGTTGGTATGCTTCATCGGTTCGGTTATTCACCAGATCACCTGTAAAAAAGATGACATCAGGTTTCTCCTGCATCAGCATTTGAATTCCTTTATGCACCGAATCCTTGTCCAATAAACTTCCGGTATGAATATCGGAGAGCTGACCCACTTTAAGTCCTTCAAAAGCCAGGGGTAAATTTTTGAGATAAAGCGGAATACGATGGATTTTATAATCGTACGCTCCCTTAAAAATTCCTTTACTAAGTACTACAAGTGGAACGCCACTGGCCAGGGCCCCTGCGGTAGCAATAAATTTAGATCGGCTCATGGTTGGCAACGTTGCAGGCTGCGGTCTGGCAGGAGTGAGTTTGCGAATGGTCCACCTGATGAGACGTTGTATATCATCAAACGATAGAAAAATACACATGATCAATTTGGAAAGATATATGATCACCAATGCAGCCGATACATATGTTCTGAAATAATGACTGTTCTGCAAAGCAGGAATAAATATGGTAGATATAAACAAGACGATTGCCAGAAAACCAGATGTGAAGTGTGTCCTTTTAAATCTTTTTATTGTGGCCGTTGATTTTTTACTGAGCAAGGTTTTAACTCCCTGCCATGAGTATAAATCAATGAGCAATACAAAGATGATGATGGATAAGGCGACAGCTATTTTATATTCAAGCATTTTTAAAATGAATTATGCAACTTGCAAACGTAAAGGTAATAAAACGATGATTTGTTTTCCGAATATAAAAATCAATTTAGGTCTCCACGTTATAAATAGGCGAACAGACGGATTTCATAACATAGAAACCGTGTTTTATCCTGTAAAGTTGGCTGATGTATTGGAAATTATTGAAGCCGAAACCCGGACAGAACAAATTACGTTTACCTCAAGCGGACTCCCTATTGACGGAAATGCAGCCGACAATCTTATTGTGAAAGCGTATCAGCTCTTGCATCAGGATTTCCAATTGCCAAAAGTACAGGTGCATCTGCATAAGATCATTCCAATGGGTGCAGGACTGGGTGGAGGAAGCAGCAATGCAGCTTACATGATTACATTGCTGAATCAAAAATTCAACCTCAAGCTTTCCTCAGAACGGATGGAATCATATGCTGCGCAATTGGGGAGTGATTGTGCTTTTTTTATCAGTAACAAACCAGCTTACGTTTATGGAAAGGGGTATGAACTGGAACCCATAGAGATAAGCTTAAACGAATATTACCTTGTATTGCTAAATACCGGACTACACTCTAGCACGGCCTTAGCATATCAGCATGTGAGGAGAAGAGAAGTGCTTGATGTAAAGGATTCTTTAAAAGAGAATATAAAATGTCCTGTTTCACAATGGAAAGAATGTATGGAGAATGATTTTGAATATTCTGTTTTTCAGGCATTGCCTTTGCTGAAAGAGATAAAAAATGACTTATACGATTCGGGAGCGGTGTATGCAAGCATGAGCGGGAGCGGTGCTGCTATGTTCGCCCTTTATACTAAAAAGCCTCAACTTCCCGAGAAGCTGAGGCCTTATGTATGTTTTGAAGGATTATTGTAACCTAGTGTTGTACTACAAACTTTAGTGATGAATAATTCCCATCCAGATCCTGCATTCTGGCCATATAAACACCGGCCGGCATCGTTTGTGTGTCAATAGATACATTTTTGCTGTCGAGTGTTTTACTTAATACTACATGACCTGTGATATCCATAATATCTAACTGTCCTTCAGACGAAGTAATAGTAAAAGTGATGCGTTCATTAGCAGGATTGGGGTAGGCTGTAATCTTATTGGGTGAAGAAAGATTAGCCAATCCGGTAGTCGGTTTCTTAGGGATACTATCTACCTGATAACGGAAAGAAGAAACTACTCCATTCGTATCAAGGTAGGCTTCCGCTATAGAGTACTTTTTGTTGTTTCCATACCATGCAAAGAGTATTTGATTCTGGTCAAGATTAATAGGGACATTCATCCAAACAATGAATTTGCCTTCTACCGTTACATCCACATTGGTTACATTACGAACACGCAGTACATTATGTGTTCCGGATGGTACTACTAAGGAACCCCAACCATCCACCGTTGAAGTTGTATGCATGTCAATAGAAATTCTTATGGAGTCATAGGGTGTTCCTGTGAAACCAAAATCATCCGGTGTGCCTTGAGTTTTAGTATAGGAAGAATCCTTGATTATATCTCCAAAGTTTAAGGGAAAAGTTGTAATCGTTAGTTGTTGGTTATCCATTCCATAATCACTGAAAGGTATGATGGTTTTAACACGATTATTGTCAATATTAAAAAAGGAAGCCCCATTTAAAACACCTTCATCGATAGCGATATTGGCTTCTACCGGAGCACCCGGTACAGTTGCAGGATCTTTAAAGGTAGATGTGTCATAGTAATTAGGAGAAACGGTTGTTGAAAAGTTCCAAGTCTTATTTGCACCCGAAGCTCCAACGGAGATATTACTGAGGGATGTGTCATTTGCATAAAAGATAACATCACCAATTACCCCTAGGTCAGTACGGGTGACTGTAATTTGGGCATTGGATTGCAACAGGAAAAGTCCCATCATGCTTAGAAACGTAACTGTTTTTTTCATAATCTGCTGATTGTTATTGTCGAAGGTAAGAAAAAAGCAACCAAGTTTAAGCTTGCTTGCGTTTGTTTCTGATGAATTCAATCAAAATGGGTACAAGAGAAATAAGAATAATCCCAAATACAACAAGTTCGAAGTTTTGTTTAATCCACGGAATATTACCAAATGCATAGCCGGTAAGCGTTAACAAACTTACCCATAAAATAGCTCCTGCAATGCAATACGTTATATACTTGCTATACGTCATACTGCCTACTCCCGCCACAAAAGGGGCAAAGGTTCTTACAATAGGAACAAAGCGGGCAAGGATAATGGTGCGTGGACCATTCTTCTCATAAAAGGCATGTGTTTTATCAAGGTAATCTTTACGAATGGTAAAGAGGCCAAAGAGCTTTGCTCCTTCTCCTTTTTTTGCCAGAAATTTACCAATAAAATAGTTGGTGTTATCACCCAATAAAGCGGCAATGATGAGCGATACAATGATAAGACCTACGTTGAGGTTGTTCACCGGATTTGCAGCGAGTGCTCCTGCCGCAAATAGCAATGAATCTCCCGGTAAAAAGGGCGTCACTACCAATCCTGTCTCGCAAAAAACAATCAAAAAAAGGAGTAGGTATACTAACGGTCCGTATGTGCTGATGAACATTTCGAGGTGTTTGTCGATATGCAGGACAAAATCAATTATTTCCATAGATGATGTAGTTTCGTTATTTAATGCAATAATCATAACTTTGGGGCTGTGAAAAAAATAATAACACTTTTATTTATTGCATTAGTAGCCGGTATGGTTATTTCTTCAAGCGGATGTGCCTCGGGAAGAGGGCACGGGAAGAAAAAATGTAATTGCCCTAATGGGTTCTAATCCATGCAGCCTCTCATCAGTTTAGTTACAGTTGTGTATAATGGCGAAATGCTCATTGCAGATACATTACGCTCTGCCATTAGTCAAACGTATACGAATATTGAACTGGTGATTGTTGATGGCGGATCAACAGATCATACGGTTGATGTTGCCAAACAGTTCTCTGCTCATATCGGCTCATTAATCAGCGAGAAAGATAAAGGGATTTATGATGCCATGAACAAGGGAATTCTCTCAGCTAGGGGAGAGTGGGTTTACTTTCTGAATGCGGGTGATTCTTTCTATGATGCAAATGTACTGGCAGATATTTTTAACAATGTTTCAAATGACGTTGATTTAATTTATGGTAAAGTGCAAACGGTGAATGAGCCGACAGGCATTAATTATATCAACGGAAATTCTGTTGAACTAAAGGATTTTTACCACAAGTATCCTATTTGCCATCAGGCTGCTTTTTTTCGCAAACGCGCATTCGACCGTATCGGGTTATATAATGATACGTATAAACTGGTAGCGGATTCGGAATGGTTTGTACGGTTTTTCCAATCAGGGGATTTCAACGCTCAATTTGTAGACAGAATTATTGCTTACTATGATATACAGGGGGCGAGTTACCACAAACGTATGTTGAGTCAGCGTGAATTGTTGCGCTATAGCAATCAATATTTCCCCTTTTCTATTGTACTATTTAACAAACTGACATATCCACTTGTATACCTGAAGGTATACATTATACGTATGTTTCAGCAAACAGCGTGGTTTAAACAGTACCGTGCCTGGAAGTTTAAGAACCGAAAGGCAGAAGCGTAATCAGGCTATTGGGACCTGTGTGAACAAATTGTATATTTCCAAAACCTAAGGCCGCGTATTTTGCGACCTCAACATAATACTCAAACATGATACTTTCTGATAAACGCATCCTCGAAGAAATTGATAAAGGAAACATCTTAATCGAACCTTTTAAAAGGGAATGTTTAGGAACCAATTCTTATGATGTGCATTTGGGACGTTATCTGGCTACCTATAAAGACCGTGTATTGGACGCACGTGAACACAATAAGATTGATACATTCGAAATTCCTGTGGAGGGATTTGTGTTGCAGCCTAACACTTTATATTTAGGAGTTACTGCCGAGTATACGGAAACACATGCCCATGTCCCATTTCTGGAAGGTAAGAGCAGCACAGGTCGTTTGGGTATTGATATTCATGCTACAGCCGGTAAAGGTGATGTTGGATTCTGCAATACCTGGACATTGGAAATTTCATGTGCCCAGCCGGTAAGAATTTATCCGGGTATGCCAATCGGACAACTTATTTATTTTGTGGTTGAAGGTGAAATTGAGACGATGTACAATAACAAGAAAAATGCTAAATACAATAAGCGCGGTGTAAAACCGGTAGAAAGTATGATGTGGAAGAATAAATTTTAAAAAATGCGGAATGCGGATTGAACAAAATTGCGGAATGAGAGGAAAAAAGAGGTAGGCAATAAAGAAAGTAAGCAGTAGGCAAATGAAATTTATATTTCGGAGTGAAGAATCCCGAAAAGCTATTTAACCTGCAACCCACAATAAACACCAAGACATTCATAAAAACGGCCTTTAACTTCAATGTTAACGGCCGTTTTCTTTATAAGAAAAAAGTGCTTAAGCTTTCACAACCCAGCCAAACGGATCTTCTGTTTGAGAAGTACGAATGGCTTCAAGTTCATTGTAAAGCATATTTGAAACATAACGCTCTTCAACAGGGGGAAGCGTATAGGTAGTTCCATTATAGTTGATGCTTGCTATTTTAGCAATAAGTGCTGCCGTACCCGTTCCGAAAGCATCTTTTAATAATCCTTTGCTGTGGGCTTCCAGAATCTCAGGAATCGAAATTTTGCGTTCTTCAATGGTTACTCCTTTATGTTTCAATAACTGTATACATGAATCACGGGTTACACCTTCCAGAATGGTTCCGTCCAATGCAGGCGTTACAACAGTATCTCCTATGGCAAAGAACAAATTAGTAGTTCCACTTTCTTCAACATAATTATGCTCTTTCCCATCCGTCCAGATAATCTGATCAAATCCTTTTTGTTGTGCTTCCAGAGTTGGTAGCATGCTCAATCCGTAATTACCGGATACTTTAGTTGCACCCACACCACCTTCAAATGCACGAACATATTTTTGTTCAACCAATACATTGATAGGTTTGGGATAATAACTGTTTACCGGGCAACAAAAGATGATAAAGCTGAAGTTCTTAGAGGGACGTACACCAACAAAATCATCAGTGGCAAACATAAACGGGCGAATATATAAAGCACTTCCTTCTTTGGTTGGAATCCAGTTCTGATCAATTTTCACGAGTTGTTTCAATCCTTCCATAAAAAGTTCTTCCGGAATAGCAGGCATGGCCATACGTGCAGCAGAGCGATTCATACGTTTGATGTTATCAACCGGGCGGAATAACTGTGCTTCTCCCTGCTGATTTTTGAACGCTTTCATTCCTTCAAAAATGGATTGTCCATAATGCAAAGCCGAAAGTGAGGGCGCAATTGAAATATCTCCGTAAGGAAGAATATGCGGATTTTGCCATGTTCCATCTATAAAATCTACCCTAAACATATGATCCGAAAAGATGGTTCCGAACTGAATATTCTCGAAATCACATAAATGTATCCGGCTCTGCTTAGTTTTGTCAATTTTTATGGATATTGCCATTGAATTTTGAGTCATAAAATGATAAACGAATTAGATGAAATAAAAGCGCTTTTCGATGAGTTTTACCTAATTGAGGAGCCACTTGAAAACGAGGTCAAAGAAAACGAAAATCCGATAAAAATCAACTTTGAAGGAGGTAATAAAACAGGATTGGTTTTTGTCTTTGAACAGTCATTATCACCCATTGATAAGGATATGATTCATAATTTAATACATAAGGCTATGAAACTCACTATGGAAGATGTAGCATGGGTTGAGATTAGTGCACATCCGGGGATGGGAGTAAGTCTGATGATTAATGTCATAAAAGCGAAGCAGCTGATTGTATGGGGAGCAAATGCATGGCTCACCAATGAAGTATCATCAGTGAAGAACTATGAGGTGACAACGTTGGCTAACTGTTCTATTTTACCTGTTGATAGTGTTTCTGCCTTTCACAATAATGTTCCGTTGAAAACAGCTTTGTGGAATAGTATTCAATTGTTATTGAAATCATAGATGAAAAAGGTATTGGTATTTGCAACGCATAACCAGCATAAGGTAAAAGAAATTCAACAATTATTGGGAGACGGTTATGAGATAAAAACCTTAACGGATATCGGATGTTTTGAGGATATTGAAGAATCCGGACTGACACTTTCGGAAAATGCCGGGATTAAAAGTAAATATGTATTTAATACATATGGATTAAATTGCTTTGCCGATGATACCGGATTGGAGGTTGAAGCACTGAATGGAGCTCCCGGTGTATTCTCTGCACGCTATGCGGGGCCTCAGAAAAGGGATGAAGATAATATGAGTTTATTGTTGTCGAACCTTAAACAATACTCTAATAAACAGGCTCGCTTTCGTACAGTAATTTCATTCATCATGGATGGCTCGGAAACATTGTTCGAGGGAGTTTTGGAAGGTGAAATAATTGAAGAGAAAAGGGGGGCAAATGGTTTTGGTTATGATCCTATTTTTATGCCCAAAGATTCTAATAGAACATTGGCAGAAATGAATGGTGAAGAAAAAAACAAAATCAGCCACAGGGCCATAGCAACCCTACGCTTCATCGATTTCCTCACAAAGCAATCTTAGTTGTTGTGCTGAGGGTCCTTATCTACTAAAATACGTTCAGTAATTTCTTTACTAAGACTTCCTCCGGTATCAGACTCTATATCTGCAATGCGGTGAGCATTGATATAAACAGGTATTTGCGATAAGGCAAATGCCAAGGCTCCAATTGTAATAAACACCATCAGAATATTGCTGTCTTTTAACAAAAAGCCAATCAATACAAAAACAATGTTAATGATATACAGAATCAGCGAAACTTCTTTGTGTCCAAGGCCTGTGTTTAACAGGATATGGTGAAGGTGATTTCGATCTGCTGAAAAAGGAGATTTTTTCTTTAATAAACGCACGGTAAATACGCGTAGGGTATCATATAAGGGAATAACAAGTATTGCAATAGCAATAACAGGTGCCGTTTCTATTTTATAAAAATTCTGAACTTCCGGTCTGTTGAATTCAATGAATTGAATAGCCATGATGGATAATAGAAATCCTGTGCATAACGAACCGGCATCTCCCATGAAAATTTTTGCCGGGTTAAAGTTGAATACCAAAAATCCGATTAAGGCTCCTGCAAGCGAGAATGAGATAATGGACCAGCCAACCTGATCAATGAAATTAAACCATAATCCAAATGTAACGGAGATGATAAACCCAAGCCCTCCGGCTAAACCGTCAATACCATCAATAAGGTTAAATGCATTCGTAATAACAACAATTGTGAAAATGGATAGTATGTAACTAACCCAGGTGGCTACTTCCGTAACTCCGAACAAACCATAAAAGCTGGTAATTCTGATGTCTTCTCCTATAACAACTAATGCAGTAGCAAAAAGTTGACTCATAAGTTTTTTCATGGGTGTCAGCATCACCACATCGTCTTTCAGTCCTGAGAAAAATAAAATGATTAGAGCCGCCTGAAGGTATTGAAGTCGTGATGTTATTTCCGTTGGAATTCCCCAAATACTCACAGCTATGGAAAATCCCGCTATGATTGCCAGACCTCCAAGTCTTGGTATCTTGGTTGTATGCAGTTTTCTATGATCCGGTTTGTCATAAAGTTCCTTTTGTTTGGCAACAGTTATGATTGAAGGTATTCCAAAGATGACCACCAGCATAGACGTTAAAAATGAGAGAATGATGTTTTGCATAGGCTATGTATACAATTTTCGTTTTGGGTTAACTTTCCAAAAGTAAATGTTTTTTTGGATTAAAGGATTATTAAAACCTTAAGAATCTTCAGTGTTTCTGTCAAATGCAATAAGTAGCGGTTTTAGGTAATAAGTCAACTATTTAGGGTGCTAGGCGGTTATGTAACCATTCGTTTTTATCTTTTGTAAA
>JAZKGH010000081.1:0-9906 GCA_040386055.1 Bacteroidota bacterium | reverse complement strand
CTTGCGCTGAGGAGCCTTCAAAATATACCATCCCGGATATTTATAACTGTTGGGAATAAGCGATTTGATTTGTTTGTAAAGTTTCAATGTGTTTATTTGTTGGGTAATGAGTGGTCAACCTAAAATAAGACTGGTAAATATAACAATCCTCAATTTTTTGGCACGCATAATTTTTTATGGGTTCATTTTTATTTCGGGTTATATCGCATCAAGGGTGTTGAGCACCGAGCATTTCGGGCAACTGCATTATGTTACGTTTTTGATTAATGTGTTGTGGATGTTTACCAATCTTGGTATTCCTAATGTAATAAGCCGTTATTTTCCACAAGCCTATCAGCAACAACACAAAAGTTCGGTTCGTCAGTTACTAAAGGTATCGCTCTTAGCTTTTGCCGGAACCAATGTATTGGTGGGGATTTCATTTTATTATTTTTTTGAGCGTGCATCCATTGAGTTGCCTTTATTGCCAATGCTGGCATTTGCCGGCAGTCAGTTTTTACTAACTTATCTTAACATTTTTATTCAAAGTATCTATCGGTACCGCGCAACATTCTGGATGAATATGATCGCGTGTATCGCAGGAACAGTATTTTTATATGTTACCATATCTAAGTTTGGAGCCGTTGCCTATATCTATTCCTTTATTCTTGTTAATCTTATCTTGAGTGTGGGTTACATTATAACCATAAACAAAGCAATTGCTATTATTCCCGATAAAACATCTGATTTCGAATTGCCAAACACTCCACAATTACTAAAAACAGCACTATACTTTGCTGTATCGGCTATTTTAGCCGGTATGGTTTGGCAACGCTTTGAGTTGTCAATCTTAAAAAACTATTTTGATTATGCACATCTGGCTGTTTATGGTGTTGCTTTTACGGTAATAGCCTTGTTTGCCGAACCATTGAAACTGATTCCGGGAGTGCTGCTGTATTATTTTGCCAATATGGGTGATAAGCATGAGGAAGCTTCAGAACGATTTGAGGCATTTTTTAAACACTTTAGCTGGCTGGTTATTTTCATTGGCACGTTTATCTGGTTTGATGCCGAACATATTATTACACTGTTGTACACGGATAAATACCTGGAGTCGGCATACTATGTTAAGATCTTACTTCCGGGTATTATTCCGGGTGTATGCAGTTATGCATTGATGAGTACACACGTAGGATTAGGTAAAGCCCGGTTTTTATTTATTCAGGATATCATAACCGCAACCCTTTTCTTAGGATTGGCTTTTGGATTGATTCATACATTTGGGTTGGAAGGCGCTGCCTGGGCAAAGTCTGTTGCCATTGGCTGTTCAGTAACCATGGGGCTGATTTACACGCACTTCCGGTTAAAATACCGGGTGCCTTTTCAATCGCTGTTTTTATCAGTTGTAATTGCGTTATTGCTTGTTGCACCCTTTCAAGGAGCGTTTTCAGCAAACTGGCTGTTTATCATTCTTAAATTTCTGATAGGATTTGTGTTGTATGTATTGTTATCATGGTTAACTAGAATCATTGACCATTCACTGGTTATAAGAATGATTACAGAGTTTAAATCAAAATTGCGCTAAGCTGTATAACCGGCTTCATCCAACCACAATAACGTTTGCTTACTCGCTTGTTCCCATGTATAAGGTGGTTGCCAATCTTTCAGCAAATGATTGGTAAAAGGTTTTTGTGTGGTTAATACCCAGTAAAAAACAGGGTCAGTCTGATGGGGAGGTAAAGGGAAGGAGGTTTTATCTGAAAGTGATTTTAACCAAACTGAAAGTGATAGAATAGACGCAGGGAATTTGGTTGACGTAAATCTTCCTGACTTCAACATACGCATCATATTTACCGGTCCCTGCCATACTGCATGACTAACCTCATCTGTAATAGTTAGCGGGTAAAAAGGAATAGTATCAATCGGTTGAGGTTTAAGTTGTAGGTGTAATCCGATTTCATCAATCACTTGTTGCCAGCTTATGTTATGGTGTTCGGCTAAATGATGAAAGGTTTGATGTTGTTCACTTTGAATAATATGCAGTAAATAAGAAGTGATATTGTGTACATAAGTGAGGTTGGAACATGTATGATGTTTGCTCAATACCGGTAACCCCCAAACAATAGCATCGGTAACAGGTTGTGTCCATGATTGATTTGCGGGGCCCCATATATTTCCAAGGCGAACAATTGAAAGACTTTTAGTAGAAAATTGCTGTAACAAAAGATTCTCCATGTGAAGTTTTGAACGTACATAAGGATAATCTGCCCTGTTGGGTAATGAAGTGGGTTGAATATCCCTGTCAAGTGCAAAACCAAATACTGCGAGCGAACTCAAATGAACTATATGCGAATGAGGGAGCGATAGTGATTGAATCACTTTCAACATGTGAAGATTTTCTTGCTCAAACAACTTGGGTTCCTTTGCAGAACTAAAACTTGTATTAATGATGATGTCAAATGTGCGAGTACATTTTGATATGCTAAGGTATTCCACTCCTGAAACTTCTCTCACAATGGGATTGTCGTTGCGGGTAAGTGCTATTACCTGAAACAATGGTGCAAGTGCTTTCACCAAGTGATTGCCGACATATCCGGATGCTCCAATGATAGCTACCGTTTTCATGCGTTGTATAATGTTTCGAGCAGCATACTCAGATTGGAAAATCGGGAAGCATTAAATCGGTCTTCATTCGGTTGTTGCAACATCATTCTTAGTTCCTCCCTGAAAGCTTGGCTAAAATAAGTAATGCAGGAGTCGGCTGCTGAATGCATTGTTGTGGCATGTGCTGAAGTGACCCGAATAGATGGTTTAATCCCTAATGGTATTTCAATGATTGCATGTTCATACTGTAATGTCATTTTATTGGATAATGCTTCGTACCGGGATAGTTTAAGCTGAACAGGAATTTCATTCAATTGAAAGGCGCTCATGAATTCATGAGAAGGTTCCTGTTTATCTCTTTCCACGAATTGAACTGTGCAATTCAGAGATCCAGTATCCATTCCTGTTACATACAATAAACTATCCAACACATGTGATCCTGTATCTGCTAATACACCACCCATAGGATGATTGTAAACATAACCGGAATAGGATTGATAATTGAAACGTGCACCTTCAAACAGTTTCACAAGCATCAATTTTCCTAACGTTGATTGATGTTTTTGAATGTATTGTTGAGCAAGTTGAATTCCGGGAAAGATCCTTCGGATATGTGCAATGAGCAATCTGGCATTTAGCTGATCTGCTGTTTGGACGAGCTGTTTGGCCTGTGTTTCCGAAAGTACAAATGGCTTTTCACAAATGATGGTTTTACCGGGGGCAAGCAATTGGCTTACCAGTTCAAAATGTGTATGCGGGGGAGTGGCAACAATAATGATATCTGCCGTTGTTATAAGAGTTGAAAGATCAGCAGAAACCAGATCGAATTGTTTGGCAATTTCAGAGGCACGTTTACTATCAATATCATAAATGAGAATAGATGTATAGTCTGATTGGCGCAAGGCCGCAAGGTAATAACGCTCCACAATGCTGCCGGCTCCCACTATTCCTATTGTGCCTGCCATGTTTAAAACAACGAATTGCGCTGGTGTGGTAACATCCCGAAATGGCGGAATGCTTTTTCCGTTGCCTCACGTCCGCGGGGTGTACGCGTTAAAAATCCTTCCTGAATAAGGTACGGTTCATATACTTCTTCAATGGTTCCACCTTCTTCCCCAATGGCCGTTGCAATTGTAGAGATACCAACAGGACCACCTTTAAATTTCTCGATGATCGTTCGCAGGATTTTGTTGTCCATTTCGTCAAGACCTTCAGCATCTACATTCAATGCATTCAATGCAAATTTGGCAATGTCCAGTGTAATGGTACCATCACCTTTTATTTGTGCAAAGTCACGAGTTCTTCGCAATAGTGCATTTCCGATACGGGGTGTCCCACGACTTCTGCGGGCAATCTCATGTGCTGCATCCTTTTCGATAGGAGAGTTCATAATTTCAGCACTACGGGTAATGATTTTTTGCATCAATACCTTATCATAGTATTCCAACCGGGCATTGATTCCAAAGCGGGCACGCAAAGGTGACGTGAGCAATCCCGAACGAGTTGTTGCACCAATAAGCGTAAACGGATTTATTTCCAATTGAATGGATCGTGCATTGGGGCCTGAATCAATCATGATATCAATGCGATAATCTTCCATGGCTGAGTATAAAAACTCCTCTACAACAGGACTCAACCTATGTATTTCATCAATAAACAAAACATCCCCCTTTTCAAGATTGGTTAACAGACCGGCTAAATCACCAGGTTTTTCCAATACGGGGCCGGAAGTCGTTTTGATATTTGCTCCAAGCTCGTTGGCAATTATATAAGAGAGGGTGGTCTTACCCAATCCGGGAGGGCCATGTAACAATACGTGATCTAATGCTTCTTCACGCATAGCTGCAGCCTTTACAAACACACGCAGGTTTTCAATGATTTTTTCCTGCCCGGTAAAATCACCAAACTCTTTGGGCCTAAGCACACGATCAAACTCTTTTTCAGGGTTTGATAAATTATCTTCTTCTGGATCTGTATGAGGATTTCGCACATGGCGAATATAGGGGAGAAGCAGCAAAATGAAAACAGGTTTTCATAAGATGCGGGATACCAGATACCAGATACTTGTCGACAGGACGCTGGTATCCGGTATCCGACATCTTCTTCAGAATAACTTTGAGTAGGTGTTGTTAACTTTTGCTTCGTGATCCAGAAGCCATTGTTTGCGGTGAAGCCCCCATGCGTAACCTGTAAGTTTGCCATTGGTTCCAATTACACGGTGGCAGGGCACTAGAATAGCTAATTGATTTTTACCATTAGCAGTACCAACGGCCCGTGTTAGATTTTCATCACCCGAAAGTTTTGCTAAGTCAAGATAAGAAGCTGTTTTGCCATAAGGAATGTCGCATACATTTACCCAAACTCCCTGCATAAAATCGGTTCCTTCCTGTTGGGTAGAAACGGAGAAGTCTTTTCGTTTGCCGTCAAAATATTCCGTTAACTGCAGTACACATTGTTGTGTTACTTCATTGTCAACAGATTGTTTAAAGGACTCTGTTTTGTCAAGAAAACGAACTGAATGCACGTTGTGTTGCGTAGCCTGTATTTCAATAATACCAATGGGTGATTGAAGGTAACTTCTGAATGGAAAAACAATAATTTTAGGCATTGGTGCAAAGCACGGGGTAAAAATTCAAAATCCGAAGCACGAAATCCGAAAAGAGGAAAATAAAAAAAACGAAACTTGAAGAATCAAGTTTCGTTTTTTTTTAGTTGTATTCGTTCTATCGGGCATTCATGGTTTCGACTCCGCTCAACCAGCGATACTTCGAGTTTCCAGAATCGAGTATCTAATTGCTTATTGAATCTCTCCATCCCACAACATGCGTGCTTTTACACCATGCATATGCTGAATTTTTTTCACTTGTTCGTAGTATTTGTAATCTTCTCCCAACTGTTGCTTTACAAAGTAAGCAGAAGTACTCGCTCCGAATGATTTCAGAATTTTTTCAAACGGATCTTTTTGTTCCGGTAAGTTGGTGATTTTATATTCTTCCAAATGTGCTTTTTTAGCAGCAATGGCAATCGCTTCTTTCAATCCGCCAAACTCGTCCACTAATCCTATTTTCTTTGCATCAATACCGGCCCATACACGTCCTTGAGCAATGGAGTCAACTTGCTCGATGGTCAGTTTACGACCCAGTGCAACTTTAGAAATGAAGTCAGCATAAATGCGGTCAATCATTTTTTGCATGATTGCTTTTTCTGGCGCTGTCATCGCTCTGTCAGGTGATCCCAAATCAGCGTATTCCCCGAATTTCACTTTTTCAAATCTCAATCCCAGTTTATCGTTTAATAGTTTTTCAGCATTGATAAACATTCCGAATACACCAATTGATCCGGTAATCGTGTTGGGTTCTGCTACAATAACATCTGCCGGAGCAGCAATATAATATCCTCCGGAGGCGGCTACTGCCCCCATTGATACAATAACAGGTTTAGCTTTTTGGGTCAATACAACTTCTCTCCAAATAACATCACTGGCCAATGCACTTCCTCCCGGAGAGTTGATGCGCAATACAACAGCTTTTACCGAAGAATCTTTACGTGCTTTTGCAATGGCTGCAGCAATCGGCAATGATCCCATCTGGGATTCTTCACCTTCACCATCCACAATTTCACCCACGGCATAAATCACTGCTATTTTATCTTTAGCGGTTACTTTACCGTCTTTGGCTTTTGATTTATAATCGCTGATGTTAACGAAATCAATTTTTTCTTTGGCTTCAATCTTCAGTTTTTCGTGTAGTTCGGTATCAACCTCATCATGGTACTTCAATCCGTCAACCAGTCCCAATGTTTTAGCATCTTCAGGTGATTGAACCAATAAGTTATTACAGATGTTGCGGAATGTTTCAGGAGTAAGTTTGCGTGAGGTTGCAATACTGGTGATGAAATTATCATACACTCCACCCATAAAAGATTCGATTTGTCTGCGGTTCTCATCACTCATTTTCTCAGCAATGAAAGGTTCTCCGGCAGCTTTGAATTTTCCATGGCGAATCAGTTCAGCCTGAACGCCAATTTTCTCCAGCATACCTTTTACGTAGGTGGAAGTGTAAGCAAATCCATCCAATAACATTGTTCCTGTTGGATTGATGTATACCTTATCAGCAACGGAAGCGAAATAGTATCCATGCTCTTCAATAATTTCTCCATATGCAAGCACAAATTTCTTCGACTTCTTAAATTCAATCAGCTCATCACGGATTTCTTTCAATGTTGCATAATCATTCGGAACAAACGAAAGGTCAATATAGATACCCTTGATTTTGTCATCCGTTGCTGCATGACGAATGCATTTTAAAATATCATTAAGTCCGGGATCATTCGATCCTTCCATGCTTGTAAAATCGAAATTGTGAAAAGGATTATCAGATGTACGTTCCGGTATGCTATAATCAAGCGATAAACGTAAAATGGAATTGTCCTTTAATTCTGCGTTTTCCTCCTTGTCGCTTCCGGCCATTCCGGCAACAATGCCAACAAGAATTAAAAACAAAACAACAATGGATAAAACGGTGCCCAGCATACTGGCGAATAGAAATTTAAAAAATTGTTTCATGTGAATGAATGTTTGATGTATTTAGTGTTGAATGTAAATTTTAGTTGTGAATAGGTGTGTAGGTTACTGCCTGTTTTAATTGCAGGCTGTGTTCTCATGCTCTTGCCCTGCAAGGTAATAATACGCAGGTCATATAGTTCATCTTTATGTGATGAAATGCTTAATTCATGGTTAGATGGATTAGGAAAACAGTGAAAGGTAAATGATGGAACTATTATTTCTGATATTCCTATTGTTCGGATAGGTTGGTTTGCAAAAGAAACCATGGCAGGATTTATCAAAAAGTTTTGTGCAAAACTTGTGTGAATGCGGGTCAGTAGAAGGATATGGAATGGTAAAATACGCTTCATCAGAAATTTATAGGGTAACGAAATTACTAAATTAAGCCATACCTGCTTATTTTCGCACCACTTTTAACACAAAACAATGGAACTTACCGCACTTACTGCCATTTCACCTATTGACGGTCGCTACCGCAAACAAACCGAGCCACTTGCAGCTTTTTATTCGGAATACGCTCTTATCCAATACCGTGTGTTGGTGGAGATTGAGTATTTTATTGCATTGGCAGAGTTACCGATTCCTCAAATGAAAGGAATATTAAGTGCTGGGTTGAAAAAAGAGCTGCGTGAGGTTTATATCAACTTTACACCCGATGATGCGCAAAAGATCAAGGATATTGAAAAAACAACGAATCATGATGTAAAAGCCGTTGAGTATTTTATTAAAGAAAAACTATCTCCGCTGGGATTGGATAAGGTGTCGGAGTTTGTACATTTCGGACTTACCTCTCAGGATATTAATAATACATCTATTCCGCTCACCATTAAGGCAGCGAATGAAGAAGTGATGTTGCCGCAACTAAATGAATTATTGAAGCGTTTAAGCAAGCTTGCCAAAGACTGGAAAAATATTCCAATGCTTGCGCATACTCATGGACAGCCGGCATCTCCAACCAAACTCGGTAAAGAGATATTGGTATTTGTAGAACGGTTGCAGGTACAAATGTTCCAGCTTTCCGAGATTCCTTACTCAGCTAAATTTGGTGGAGCAACCGGTAATTTTAATGCACATCATATTGCTTACCCTAAAACCAACTGGGTAAATTTTGCCAATGATTTTCTCTCTTCCATCGGATTGGAGCGTTCCCAATATACTACACAAATAGAGCATTATGATAACCTTGCAGCTATGTTTGATTGTTACAAACGTATTAATACCATTTTGATGGATTTAAGCCGCGATATGTGGCAATATATCTCAATGGAATATTTCAAGCAACAATTGAAAGCCGGAGAAGTTGGATCATCAGCTATGCCACATAAAGTAAACCCAATTGATTTTGAAAATGCAGAAGGAAACTTCGGTATTGCCAATGCCATTTTTGAGCACCTTTCGGCTAAACTTCCGATCTCGCGTTTGCAAAGAGATTTAACGGATTCAACAGTGTTAAGAAATATTGGTGTTCCAATGGGACATACCTTAATAGGGTACAACTCATTATTGAAAGGATTGAATAAACTCTTGTTGAACGAAGCGGCATTGCACAATCATTTAGAGGAAAACTGGGCCGTAGTTGCAGAAGCTATTCAAACCGTGTTGCGCAGAGAAGGATATCCTAAACCATATGAAGCATTGAAGGCATTAACTCGTACCAACAAAAAAATAGGAGAGAAGGACATCAAGAAGTTTATTGATACTTTGAAGGTAACGGTTAAGGTAAAAACGGAATTAAAGAAAATCACTCCACATAATTATACCGGAGTATATTAACGTCTTACTCGAATAGTCGCGAGTTATTAACCGCAGCGTACGCAACGATCCCGAAGTATAGGGACGCAGCGTACGCTGCATTAATTCTAACGAACATTATTGAAACGCAAATAGAAAACTGCGAACAGTCAGCTAGCGCCTATTCTCTCTCCATATCTCCCAGCTTTTCTCTGCTTGCAAATGCAGCATTTCTAAGCCATTTTTAGTTGTGGCTCCCTGTTGTTTGCAGCGATTCAAAAATTCCGTTTCAATCGGAAGGTAAATAAGGTCGTAAGCTATATGATTAGAAGTGATATGCTCGTATGGTACAGGTGGGGCATCATGAATATTCGGGAACATTCCGAGTGGTGTAGCATTTACAATTAAGGTATGAGTTTTAATTAGTTCTGGAGTGAGGGCTGAATAGGATAACTGTTCTGCAGTGGGGTTACGGCTTACGTAAGTATATTCAATTCCGTTTTTTTTCAATACGTAAGCCACAGCTTTTGATGCACCACCGGTTCCTAAGATCAAAGCCTGTTGCACATTTTTATGTTCGATTAAGGGCAACAAGCTCATTTCAAATCCATACACATCTGTATTATAGCCAATGAGTGTATTTCCTGTTTTTTTAACGCAGTTTACAGCACCCACTTCTTTTGCCGAATTGTCCAGTTCATCTAAAAAAGGAATGATGGTTTCCTTGTGAGGAATGGTGACGTTGAAGCCAAACAAATAAGGCTCCTCATTTAGTATATTTTTGAGTTGTTCAATGTGTTCAATAGGAAAATTCTGGTATTCATGGTCCATCAGCGCATGGGATAAAAACTTGCTGTTAAAATAGTTCTCTGAAAAACTGTTTTTTAACGGATAACCAATGAGTCCAAATTTTTTCATCCTATACTCGTTTTCTGTAAAAGAGGATTTCGACTCTTCTATTAAGTGACTTGCCTTGTTCTGTGGTGTTAGGGCGTAAAGGTACACGGCTTCCTTTGCCTTCAGTTCTA
>JAZKGH010000080.1:0-4003 GCA_040386055.1 Bacteroidota bacterium | reverse complement strand
AAGGAGATCCTGTAACTTACAATTATAAATACACCATGAATAATCTCCTGAACGGATGGCAATACCAATTTACGGTAACGGCATTCGATAAAGGGAATAAGGTGCTTAAGATTGGTTCGTTGGAATCATCCTTCACCCAAAATGAGATGAGGGTTTTTGCAGGGACTAATGTAAAGGAGCTTGGTGCGAACAGCAAATCAACCATCGGAGTTTATCCAAACCCTTATCGTACGACAGCTGCATGGGATGGAGGAACTTCGCGTACCAATAAAATTTATTTTACGAATCTGCCTGCGCAATGCACTATTTCTATATATACTAGTAACGGAGATTTGGTGGCCAATCTGAACCACAATGCCACAACGTACCAGGGAGAAGACGCAAAATGGTTTGAAGTATACGGAAATAAAGATAAAATGGTATTTTCGGGTGGCGAACATGCCTGGGACCTGTTATCGAATTCAAAAACAACGATCTCAATGGGCGTATATTTGTTTACGGTAAAGGATACGCAGACGGGGAATGTGGAAGTAGGTAAGTTCGCAGTAATGAAGTAGGCAAGAAAACACGTAACCCGCAATAAACAACCGTAACCTTTTGCACACAAAAGACAATAACATATTAACTCAATAACGAATAACTAAGTAACCAATTAACTAAAACAAATATGAAAAGATTACTACTATCCATGGTGATGCTAGGGGCAGCGGGGCTGCTGAAGGCTCAAAACCCGTATCCGATTTTGCCTATTGATTCCATTCAATTTGTAAATCAAGTGAAACTTGATAGCACGGTTGGAAACACACTTCCCGACTATATTACTCCTACGTTTAAAAATCCAACGTATCGTGATACGGTAAGGTTTGAGGGTATTGTTATTTCCAATCCTAAAATCTACGGACTTTCTGCAAGTCGTAAGGCTGCTTACATTCAACGTAAAGGTGGGGGACCGTGGAGCGGTGCACTGGTTATGTGCGAACCCTCTGGAACAGGTGTAACACTTCCTGTGTTAAATACAGAAGCTAAATTCTATGATAATTTTATCGTTGGTTATAAAGTAAGAGTAACCGGAGTTATCAGAGATTTTCAGGGTGAAACACAGATCAATCTTATCCGTAATAATGCGGCCTGGGAGAATTCAATTGAACAGGTATCTTTAACACCCGATACATTGGTTTATACCAATATTACTGCCAGCCAATTAATGACAGGTAATCCGAGCACAACATGGGTACAACAAAAAAAGACTGCAGAGCAATATGAAGGAACACTTGTAAACATTACTAATGTAACCGTTTACAGTATCCAACAAAGTGGAGCCCGTACATTTTGGTCAGTAATTGATGACTTTGGAAATGTATTGGATGTTCGTGATGCATCTGCTTATTTCAGACGTGATGATTTGGAAGACACGGTTCCTAAAATTGCAAATACTTTTCAGCCACCCGCAATTGGAACCCGTTTGGAGTATATAAGAGGAGTTGTAACCGAATATGCAGCCAGTGGCATTCAACGTTATGGTATCATTCCGATCTATCCTTCCGATTTAGGTCCATGTAATATTTGCCCTCCTAAATTGTTAAACATTACTCAAACACCATCGGTAGCTAAATCAACAGATTCAGTTGAAGTATCAGTAGTTGTCACAGCCGATACAACATTGAGTACTGTTACCTTAAATTACAATGAAACAGGTACGAATGTGTTTACTGTAGTGCCAATGACATTAAAGAATGCACCTAGTACATGGGCAGCAAAAATTCCGAATTTTACTGCCGGAACAGTAGTGAAATATTTTCTTCGTGCAATCGATAACAGAAACCTGAAAACAACTATTCCGGATAGTCTTGCTACCAACTCTAATTATTTGGTAACAGATGGAGATATCAATAGTATTGCCACATTACAATTCAGCGCAAGTACCAGCGGAGTAACTATCTGGGATGGTGACTCACTTACTAATATGAATATCAGAGGGGTGATTACCGGAAATAATTTTAATGCCGGAACAACCCGTTTGTTAACCCTGCAAAATGGTACCGGAGCAAATTCTGCAATCTTTATTCAAAGAGCTGTTAATAATGATATAGCAGAAAACTGGGCTATCGGGGATTCTGTTCAGATCACAAGCGGAGTTGTAAAAGAAACATTTAATGTTACTACGCTTAACGAGATCAGAGGAACAGTTATTTCTAAAAACAATCTTTTGCCACCATTTGAAGGTACATTATCAATTGATTCTTTTGCAGTAGCTAATAAAATTGCTTATAACAGGAAATGGGAAGCTGTATTATTAAGATGGAATGATGTGTATGTAACCAATATTAATCCGGATGCTCCTGCTCCTAGCAATGGTGAATGGTCGTTTAACTCGGACAGTACCAAAACAGGACTAAGAGTGGATGATATGAGTATTTCGTTGAGAAATATTAACGATACCATTAAAAAAGGTCAAAAGCTGAATTATATCCAGGGTCCTATGTATTTCAGCTTTGGAAATTTCAAAATCATTCCAAGAAATTTGGGAGATATTGATATGTGTAATCTTGACACTGCTAAACCATCTTTAACGTTGAATGGAAACAATCCTGATACTGTTGAAGTAGGAAGCGGCCCATATGTTGATCCGGGTGCAGCATCAAGCGATGTACGTGATGGAAATTTAGCTAACCTGGTTCATAAAACAGGTGTTGTTAATACCAATGCAATTGGCATGTATGTTATCACGTACAAAGTTTCAGATTTCTGCGGTAACCTTGCCGATTCTGCAATAAGAACAGTAGTAGTTAAAGATTCATCACATGTAGGTATAAACGAAAACGAATTCAATGCGGCTAATATCAAATTATTCCCTAACCCCGCAACTACAGCAATCACTGTAAGTGGAAACTTTATCAAAACACAACCGGTAGCCATTACATTGGTTGATCTGCTAGGTAAAGAGATCTCAACACGTAGTGTTCGTGGAACACAGTTCAACGAAACGATTTCAATCGAAAACTTAAACAGCGGAATCTATTTCTGTACCATCAGCAATGCAAGCGGAAGCAAAACATTGAAGTTTGTAGTGAACGGAAAATAAGTTCTGAATAATCTTTTTGAGAATCCCTCATCTGCTTTGCAGGTGGGGGATTTTTTTTGCTGTGTTCACGCGGACGTGTTGTCCGTGTGAAATTAGAACGGCAAGCAATGATGATAACAACATGTTTGAGCAGAGCAAACAAACTAAGGTCTTTTAGATAAAAGTGCTCAATTAGAGCGTTATGCTCTAAATAGGCAAGTCACGGACGGTACGTCCGCGACAACTGGTCATGGCTCAAAAGAATTACTAAAGCTCATCAATTAGCGAAATATTTCTGTAAATACTGGAAAAAGAGTGCCCTCAATTATAAACATCGGCCTCATTTTTGCGTTTATAAGTAATAGCTGCCAAATTGCCTTTAATCAGAATTGGAATTATATTTGACTAAAGACAACTATTCAATCCCGAAGTTTCGGGACAGAAAGCACAGTTACGTTTTAATTGTCATTACTATATGGAAGCAAAATTTTCACCACGTGTTAAGGATGTAATCAGTTACAGCCGCGAAGAAGCCATCAGGCTTGGCCACGATTACATCGGCACCGAACACTTATTGCTTGGCCTCATTCGTGAAGGAGATGGCAAAGCAATAAAAACACTAAAAGCGCTTGATATAGATAGCATCCGGTTGAAGAAAACCATTGAAGATGCCATAAAAGGAACCGCTACCAATAATACTAATTTGGTAAACATTCCCCTAACCAAGCAGGCCGAAAAGGTATTGAAGATAACTTACCTCGAAGCCAAAATCTTTAAAACCGATATTATCGGAACGGAGCATTTGCTGCTCTCCATTCTGCGTGATGAGGACAATTTGGCATCCCAAATCCTTTCGCAATACGGTGTATCCTATGATATTTTCAAAGCAGCCATCGAAAACAATATTTCAGACGTAAGGAGCGAAATGCCGCAAGATTCAGA
>JAZKGH010000079.1:9686-14284 GCA_040386055.1 Bacteroidota bacterium | reverse complement strand
GTCTGACTTTGACCGTACCTTAAATGAACGCGGTAAAAAAGACGCTCCTGAAATGGCTCATCGAATTAAAAAATACGGATTTGCACCACAATTAATTATTTGCAGTCCGGCAAAACGCACCCAGAAAACAGCAAAGATAGCAGCTGAAGTACTTGGGCTGGACGACAGTAAATTTGAACTGGAGACCACCATGTATGATGCCGACATTTCTGACCTGTTGTTTACCATCCGTTCGATTGACGATAAACGCCACCGTGTAATGATGGTTGGACACAACCCCGGATTTACCGGTTTAATCGGAACATTAACCAATAGCTTCATTGATAATTTACCCACTTCGGGAGTAGCACTCATTGAGTTTGATATTCAAAGCTGGAAACAAGTCACCCATCAGTCTGGAACACTTCAGTGGTTCGACTATCCTAAAAACACCGATTAATATCCACATTCCTTTCATTTTACTTACCGATGCCATTACTTCGTAGGGCTGCTTATGAGTGAACCTTTAGCCACATTTGTCCATGTAATTTTACCCTTATCGCTTCCCAAACTTTATACCTATAGAGTCCCTCAGGAACTGACAGAACAGATTGTACCCGGAAAACGCATAGCTGTTCAATTTGGTAAGCGGAAAGTATACGCAGCTATTGTTCACAGCATTTCCGATAAACCACCTAAAGATTACGAGGCTAAATATCTATTGGATGTACTGGATGATGATATATTGGTCACTCCGCAACTGATGCGTTTTTGGGAATGGATGTCGACCTACTACATGTGCGCTTTGGGAGATGTGATGAATGCCGCTCTCCCCGCCTCTTTTCGGCTGGAAAGCACCACACAAATTCAACTCAATCCCGATTGTGATCTTTCAACTGTAGAATTGAGCGATAAAGAATACCTGATCATCGAGGCACTCACTGTTCAGAATGAATTGAACATGGAACAGCTCACGGATATCGTTCAGCAAAAAAATATCTTTCCACTGCTTAAAAGTTTATACATCAAAGAAGCTATCCTATTAAGTGAAGAACTGAAAGAAACCTATAAACCCAAAACCGTTACCTGCATTAAACTTACACAAGCCTATGAGCAAGAATCACAATTGGAAGCCTTGTTTCAACTGCTTGAAAAACATCCCAAACAAACCGATGCGCTTCTGGCATACTTGCATTTACAACAACCGGGAAAAGCAATCGAAAAAAGTGAGTTAGTCAAAAAAAGTGGTGTAAGCGAAAGTTCTCTGAAAACATTAATCAAGAATGGCGTTTTCGAAGAGTATAAATTGCAGGTTGACCGCCTGAATACGGAAGAGATTATCAGCGAAACCTTTTCTCTTAATGAATCTCAGGAGACAGCACTTGCAGAAACAAAAGCACATTTTGAACAACAAAAAGATGTGGTGCTGATACATGGAGTTACCTCCAGCGGTAAAACCCATGTGTATGTAAAGCTGATTGAGGAAGTAATTGCTCAGGGTAAACAAGCTTTGTTTTTACTTCCGGAAATTGCGCTCACCTCTCAAATTGTAACCCGTGTTCAAAAATACTTTGGACATAAAGCAGCTTCCTTCCATTCCAAATATTCGCAGAACGAACGTTTTGAATTGTGGAACAAAATAAAATCGGGCGATGTACAGGTCATTATCGGTGCGCGTTCCGCTGTATTTCTGCCATTTCATGAGTTGGGGTTGATCATTGTGGATGAAGAACATGAATCAAGCTATAAGCAAAATGATCCCGCTCCAAGGTATAATGCCCGCGATGCCTCCATTATGCTTGGGCATATCTGGCAATGCAAAACCATTCTGGGTTCGGCAACGCCATCGTTTGAATCCTATTACAACGCCAAAACCGAACGGTACGGATTGGTCAACATGAAACAACGTTTCGGGGAAATTGATATGCCCGAAATGATTACGGCAAATATTGCTGAAGAAACCCGGGTAAAAACGATGAAAGGGCATTTTACATCCGTTCTATTTCAGGAAATTGAACAAGCTGTAAACAATCATGAGCAGGTTATTTTGTTTCAGAACAGAAGAGGCTATGCTCCTATGCTGGAATGCCAAAACTGCCACTGGATACCGAAGTGCACCAATTGCGACATTCATTTAACGTACCATAAATACATAGATTCGCTGAAATGTCATTACTGCGGTTACACGCAAAAAGTGCCTAAAAGCTGCCATGCCTGTGGTTCACATTTATTAGACTTAAAAGGACTTGGAACAGAGAAAGTAGAAGACGAATTGAATATCTTTTTTCCGAATGCACGGGTAGCACGTTTGGATCTGGAAGCAACCAAAACCAAACACGGACATGAACAAATCATCCGCAGTTTTGAGAACCATGAAGCCGATATTTTGGTAGGCACACAAATGATCAGTAAGGGACTGGATTTTGAAAAAGTAAGTGTGGTGGGCATCATCAATGCCGACCAGTTATTGTTTTTCCCCGACTTCAGAGCGCATGAACGAGCCTACCAATTACTGACGCAGGTAAGCGGACGAGCGGGCCGGAAAAACAAAAAAGGAAAAGTCATTGTACAAACTTCTGTTCCTAATCATCATGTGATTCAGGAAGTGATACACCAGCGGTATGAATATATTTATACAAACGAAACAGAGGAGCGTAAGAGTTTTCAATACCCACCTTTCTTCCGGTTGATCAAAATCATTGTGAAACACAAGGATTATAAAGTAGCGCAATCTGCCGCACAGCATTTACGTGATCTCCTTTACAAACGACTGGGGGAACATATCATTGGCCCAGAAAGCCCTTATGTATCACGCATCCGGAATCAATACATCAAAGAGATGTTGATAAAGGTAGATCGTAATGCAACGTACCTTAACGATCTTAAACGATTTATCCGTGAACAGGTATTTGAAACGCAAAGCATGAGTGAATACAAACGTGTAATCATCTTTGCAGACGTAGATCCGATGTAATTATTCGAAGCGCAGGTGTTTAACCGACTCTCCTGAATCGCGAAGTTCTATTAACGAATCAATTCCAATATTTAAGTGGCGTTGCACAAATGTATCAGTAACGGCTTTATCGCTTTTAGATGTTTTCACACCATCCGGAGTCATGGGATTATCACTCACCAATAACAATGCGCCTTTCGGTATTTTATTGACAAATCCAGTAATAAAAATGGTAGCCGTTTCCATGTCAATTCCCATAGCACGGGTTTTTTGAAGGTATGCTTTAAAATCTTCATCATGTTCCCACACACGTCTGTTTGTGGTATAAACCGTACCCGTCCAGTAATCCACATTGTGTTTTACAATAGTCGTTGCAACCGCCATCTGCAAACGGAATGATGGCAATGCCGGAATTTCCGGCATGATATAATCGTTACTGGTTCCCTCTCCTCTGATAGCTGCAATCGGCAGAATGATATCTCCAAGTTTAGTAACTTTTTTCAGTCCACCACATTTGCCCAAAAACAAAGCAGCTTTAGGCTCAACAGCACTGAGCAAATCCATGCAGGTTGCTGCCATTGCACTTCCCATACCAAAGTTTATAATTGTAATATTCTCTGCTGTGGCTGTTTGCATGGGTTTATCTTTGCCCATAATCTCTACCCCAAACCGGGTGGCAAACATTTCTACATAGTTGAGAAAATTGGTTAGTAAAATATATTCTCCAAATTCAGTGAGTGGTCTTCCGGTGTAACGTGGAAGCCAATCTTCCACTATCTCTTTTTTTGTCTTCATAGTTGTTTGTCGTTAATCAAATATACAGAAATCATGCATTATCATAATCTTCTATAGCCGCAGATCACGCAGATTTATTAAAATTTAATTTACGTAATCTGCGGCTATAATCTTACCCTTTACTATTTCTCTTCGTAGTGTCCTCCGTAATCCTCATCTTCGTTGCTCCTACCTTGTTTCATATCAAACATTCCACTCATCAGATCTTTAAACTCAATTCCACGCTCCAAACCATTTTTACTCAACTGGCTAAACTCTGCCAATCCATGAAGCACAAACTCCATCAGTAAATACTGCTCTTGCTTGGCTGCTTTAGGAAAATGTTCCTTCACAATTTCGGAAAGACCATCCACTTGCCTGAGTAAATTTTCATACCCGATTTGTGTTTCAACGTTTAACAATGGCAATGTATTTCCTTCGTTAAACCAACCTAATACACGCGCATAGGGATTCGGCTTTTTTGACTTTTTTGTTTTCTCGGGATTTGGAAACGCTTTTTCAAATTGTGCCCGGATAGCTTTACCAATAAGCATTTGTGCAACACCTGAGGCTCCCTCCAATTCTCCTTCATACACCAACTCCACTTTACCGGTAATACTTGGCAAGATGCCATACAAATCACCCACACGTGCATACGATTGTTTTTCTCCATTAATAAGCATTCTGCGTTCAGCATGGCTGTATAAATTTTCCAATGCGCTAATCGTTAACCTTGCAGATACACCACTTTTCTGATCGACCAATTCACTTTTGCGCGCTTCCATTGCTACTTGCTCTACAAGGTCTTTCAACAACTCCGCTGTTTCAATACTTGATTTTTGAGAAGCCGATAAACGAGCTTCCTGACTTGTAATAGACTTGGACAGCTCTA
>JAZKGH010000079.1:0-9676 GCA_040386055.1 Bacteroidota bacterium | reverse complement strand
ACAGCTCTAATGTTTTAGGATAGTGTGTCAATATTTGCGAGTCGATACGATCTTTCAACGGTGTAACAATACTACCGCGATTGGTATAATCTTCGGGATTAGCTGTAAATACAAACTGGATATCCAACGGTAACCGCAATTTAAATCCCCTGATCTGCATATCGCCTTCTTGTAAGATATTAAACAACGAAACCTGAATGCGCGCTTGCAAATCGGGCAGTTCGTTGATCACAAAAATGCCTCTGTGCGAACGGGGAATCAATCCGAAATGGATGACACGTTCATCAGCATAGTTCAACTTCAAGGTTGCTGCCTTAATCGGATCTACATCACCAATTAAATCGGCCACACTTACATCCGGTGTGGCAAGCTTTTCGGTATACCGGTCATTGCGGTGAACCCAGGCAACCGGTGTCTCCTCACCTTTTTCCGCAATCAGGTTTCGGGCATATACAGATATGGGATGCAAGGGATCATCATTGATCTCCGAACCTTCTACAATAGGCATATACTCATCCAGTAATTGTACCATAAGGCGAGCGATGCGCGTTTTGGCCTGTCCGCGCAACCCAAGCAATATCATATTATGGCGGGAAAGAATAGCGGTTTGAATTTGAGGAAGCACTGTATCTTCATAACCCTGAATCCCCTCAAATACCAGCTTGCGTTCCTGCAAAATAGTAATCAGGTTTTCGCGCATTTCTTCTTTCACGCTACGTGGCTTATACCCTGCCTTCTTTAGGTCTCCAAGTGTTTTTATATTTTTCGTATCCATGTATTTGGTTATTCGTTATTGAGTTATTTGTTATTGGGTTATTTACTTTTTTTACTTCTATTGAGGTTCGTCATAAGTTGTTGTGCTCTTTATGGAACTTGTTTTTGTTAAGATATATTGAACCCCTTCGGGGTTCATTCTTATATCCTTTTCCTCTACTACCAATTCACCATATTTAACACAATAACTGATTCCTTAATTAACTTATCAACTAATACGTATCAAACGGATAAAAGGCATCTTCAAAGTGCTCAATTTCGAATTTATCACCTTTAACCACTGCTATGATATCAAAACGCGCGGGAAGGGTAATTTGATTTTCTTCTACAAAATTTTCTGCTGCCAGTCTGATATTGCGTTGTTTAGATTTACCTACAGCCCTTTCAGGGTATGCCATAGCATCACTGGTGCGGGTTTTTACTTCTACAAAAATCACTTCCTTTCGGTACTCGCAAATAATATCCAGTTCAACTTTACCAAACCGGTAATTTCTGGTGAGAATAGCATACCCCTTTTTCTCCAGGTATTTGACTGCTATCTCTTCTCCTAATTGTCCGAATTGTTGATTGTGGTTGGGGTTCTTTTCTGTCATTTTTGGGCTATATAAGTTTGGGTATAAAGATAATTCCTCCGATGATGGATGCGGCAATGGCCAAAACCAACACCGCACCTGCAGCCATATCTTTGATCACTCCGGCTTTTTTATTGTATTCGGGCGATACCAGATCAACCAGTTTTTCGATGGCCGAATTCATCAGTTCAGCACTTGCAACCGTTCCAAAACACAGCAATAATATCATCCATTCTGTTTGCGATACATTTAACATCAGTCCTGCAATCGTTACAAGAATGATGGCAATCAGGTGGATCTGCAAACTCTGTTCTTTGCGAATGCCAATGGCAATTCCGTTGATTGCATAACCAAAACTCTTGAAGAATTGACTGATTTTATTCATTTGGTGTGAAGGTAAAGCTTATTTTATTTTTGCCAATATGAACATTGAAGAATCTGCACAATCGCAAGCCAACAAAAGTAAACAACTTTGGAAAATGGTTGGGAATACTCCCATGCTCGAAATCCATTACCGTTACAAGGGTGAAGACCGCAGTATCTATGCAAAATGTGAACATTATAACCTAACAGGAAGTATTAAGGACCGCATGGCTTTATACATTTTGGAACAGGCTTATTTAAATGGAGACATTAAGCAAGGCGATACCATTATTGAAGCAACCAGTGGCAATACCGGAATTGCATTCGCTGCTATTGGCAAGGCTTTTGGCAATAACGTTCGCATCATTATGCCTAATTGGCTTAGCAAGGAACGTATTGATATTATTAAAAGCCTGGGAGCCGAAATACAATTGGTGACAAAAGAAGAAGGTGGCTTTTTGGGCAGCATTGCCTTATCTGAAAAGATGGCAGCTGAAGAACCCAACACCTTTTTACCTAAACAGTTCAGCAATTTGTACAATGCGGAGGCTCACTCTAAAACTACTGGTCCGGAGATCTTCAAACAGTTAAAATCCATTAACAAAACAGTAGATGCTTTTATTGCAGGAGTGGGGACAGGAGGAACTGTGATGGGTGTGGGACGTTATCTTAAAAGCAGAAATCCGACCGTAAAAGTATATCCGTTGGAACCGGCAGAATCACCAACACTCACAACGGGTCATAAAGTTGGAGCACATCGTATCCAGGGAATTTCGGATGAATTTATTCCAGCCATTGTTAACTTAAAAGAACTGGATGAAGTGATCCCCGTTTCGGATACAGATGCTATTTTGATGGCGCAAAAACTCTCGCAGCAACTTGGACTGGCTGTGGGAATCTCAAGTGGTGCGAATTTTATTGGTGCTGTAAAGGTCCAGAATGAATTGGGCAGCGATAAAAATGTTGTCACTATTTTCTCTGATAGCAATAAAAAATACCTAAGCACGGATCTGATGAAAGAAGAACCGATGAAGGATGGTTGTTTGACCCCGGATATTGAACTGGTTGATTTTACGGCTATTGATAGGGTTTAAATTATTCCATTTGAACGTATAAATAGCTTAGGGTTTAAAACCTAAGCTATGCCATCTGTTAGTAAGAACCGGACTCAATGCCAGGTAAATCAAAGAGAGTACCGTAAGGCACTTTAGAAACCATTTGAATCAAGTCATCTCTAGTACCGACATATTGCATTCGACCAGTAGAAATATCAATGTTAAAATATTTCGTCTCAGAATATCCAACAATATTTTTTTCATCAAAATTTAACGAATCAATTTTTGTAGTTACAACAGATTTATATGTATCAAACTTTGGATTCTTGATCCATAAGGTAGCATCGTTCTCAGAGTAGTAATAATCAAACATCAGCTTCGTAAATCCATCGCTTTTATCCCCATCAATGCTTGAAACAAACCATGAAGCGGTCTTGAAAAATAAATACCCTCCTACTATAAGGCATAATAATAAGCCTAATAAAACAGAAATATATTTTTTCCTATTATATATCAAAACCTTTACAACTCCGCCAATAAAACCTGATCCTTTATCCTCACTCCTTTTTCCGTTGAATGCACCGTACAAGCCTCGTTCAACGGATCATGCTCAAAAAACAAGATCATCTTATCATCCGCTGCAGCTTCTGTGAGTGTGGCTGATTTTTCTTTCATGGTATCGAGCGGACGTACATCATAACCCATTACATATGGCGTGGGAATATGTGCTTGTGTGGGAATCATATCAGCTAAATACAATACTTTATGTCCTTTGTAATGGATCAATGGATGCATCATGCTTTGGGTATGTCCGTTGGTAAAACGCAATTCCATGTTTTCATAAATTCTATCGCCTCGTTTCACCAGTTTCAACTGACCACTTTCCTGAATGGGAATAATATTTTCCTTTAAGAAAGAAGCCTTCTCCCTTGGATTGGGAGCAAGCGCTTCGTTCCAGTGTTCTTCACCGATCCAGTATGTTGCATTAGGGAATGTGGTTTCAAATTTAGTGTGATCAGTATTCCATTTGATGCTTCCTCCGCAATGATCGAAATGCAAATGAGTAAGCACCATATCGGTAACATCACTCAGGGCAAATCCTGCTGCATTCAACGAATTCTCCAGTGTAGCATTGCCATGCAAAAAGTAATAACCGAAAAATTTATCGTCCTGTTTATTGCCCATTCCATTATCAATTAAAATGAGTCTGTTTCCATCCTCAACCAATAAACAACGCATAGCCAAACTAATCATATTGTTTTCATCCGCAGGGTTCAGTTTATTCCAGATGGTTTTAGGCACCACGCCAAACATTGCTCCACCGTCAAGTTTAAAATGTCCCGTATCTATTCTATGTAATTTCATATTCTCAAAATTCTGTTCGTTCAAAAATGCATATAATTTCGGATTGCCAATAATTTAAATTCAGTCTTTATATAAAAAGTACAACTGCCAAAGATGTCATTAGTATGTTGCCGCAGATTACGCAAATTCATTTTTTAATTTGCGTAATCTGCGGCTATAAATGAAAGATATTCTCCAGAGAAAAATTGAACACAATTATGTATGTTGCCACCTCTATTTTATACTAAACACTTAAGAAGGAATGGCCACGGAAGTTACCATAGCAGAAAGCTGGAAACCTATACTAAAACAGGAATTTGAAAGTCCTTATTTTGACACGCTGCGTACGTTTCTAAAACAGGAAAAGGCAAAGGGAACAACAGTTTATCCTCCCGGTCCGCAAATTTTTGCCGCGTTTGATCATACGCCATTTGATAAAGTAAAAGTGGTAATATTAGGTCAGGATCCTTATCATGGTGCCGGGCAAGCACATGGGTTATGTTTTAGTGTCAACAAAACTGTAACCGTTCCTCCATCCCTTAAAAATATTTACAAAGAACTGGAAACCGATATACCGGGCTTTACCGTTCCAACACATGGAGATCTGAGCAGTTGGGCTGATCAGGGCGTATTATTATTGAATGCAACACTCACTGTTGAGAAAGATAAAGCAGGATCGCATCAGGGCAAAGGATGGGAACAATTTACGGATGCTGTTATCAAACAACTATCGGAACAGAAAGAACATTTGGTTTTTATTTTATGGGGAAAATTTGCTCAAAGTAAAGCATCGCTGATTGATGCAAACAAGCACCTCATTTTAACAGCTGCGCACCCTTCTCCGTTTTCCGCATACAATGGTTTTTTTGGGTGCAAACACTTCTCTAAAACCAATGCTTACCTACATCAATTGGGAGTTTTGCCGGTCATTTGGCAACCCTAATGTCAGTTTATTGTAGGATTTCTTCAACCCGTCATATTTAATTGTTCTTAAAGGAATATTCATGCACCTTCGGAGCAGATAATGAGCAAACTACTCTCTTTAGGCATCATATTGGTGAGCACCTTCCAAGGACTCGCACAGAACTTTGTACCCAATGGAAGTTTTGAACTCTATCCGCTTTGTCCCACCGCCCGGAATGACGGCCGAAGATGTTACAGTTGGGATGTACCCACAGAAGGAACAGCGGATTATTTCAACACCTGCTCCAATGCCAATAGTAATGTCGATGTACCCAATAATTTTGCCGGTACTCAAGCACCCCGCACAGGTAATGCATATAGTGGTATTTATGCCAGCCAGAATTTCACGGATCCGTTTTTGGAGTACCGCGAATATATGCAGGTAACTCTTGATTCGTTTCTGATAGCAGGTGGTGTATATACTTTTGAAATGTGGGTAAGCCTGGGCGATAACAGCAATTTTGCTTCAAATAAAATGGCCGCGTATATTTCTGCTGCTAAACCCACCGCCAATAATAATCTCTATTTGAATGTCACTCCTCAGATTGTATCGCCAACTTATATCACTGATAAATCGGGATGGACAAAAATTACAGGAGTATATTTAGCTACGGGTGGAGAACATTATATCACAATCGGGGTATTTGAACCGGCTGCCACCAATACGAAAACTGCCGTAAGTGGTGGTTCAAATGGGGCCGGATACAATGGCGTAAGCTATTATTATATTGATGATGTTTCCCTCACAAGAGCCTGTGATCTTCCCGACTCTTTGCTGGTTCCCGATATTAAGCAGTGTGTAGCAACTATTCCTTCCACCATTTTATCTGTAGCCGGTGCAGGATCAAGAGCATATTTATGGAGCACCGGAGCAACTACACCAACAATTACTGTAACACAGCCGGGCAAATATTTTGTAAAAGTAAACACCCCTTTCTGTACGAAATCAGATACCATCAGTATTCAATATCCTTTAATGCCTGTAGCAGATTTGGGAGATGACACAACATTTTGTGGTGCTGTGAATCTCAATATAGATGCACACAATCCCGGTGCAACATTCAGCTGGAGTACAGGAGCTACCACACAAACGATAACAGCAATCATCCCGGGAAAATACAAAGTGCTAATCAGTAAAAATGGCTGCAGCTTTCTCGACAGCTTAACCATTTCTTCCAACCTCCCTCCTTCACTGGACCTTGGCGCGAATGATACGCTCTGTGAAGGTAGCAGTAAAATACTCAGTGCTTTTTCACCGGGATATACCTACCTGTGGCAAGACGGTTCGGATGAATCTACATACATGGTAACAACTTCCGGACAATATGACGTTCTGGTAAAAAATGGAGTGTGCAGCATCAAGGATTCCATCCATATTCTTTTTCAACCTAAACCTGATTTAAACCTTGGACCCGATGCCTCGTACTGTTTTCAACAACCCACAACTTTGTTAACGAACACTGCAGGCGATAGCTATTTGTGGCAGGATGGTTCAGGCGGTATTTCATTTATAGCAACACAGCCGGGCCTTTACTGGATGCAACTTACCAAAGAAAAATGTACAGTACGTGACACCGTGATGCTCGGACAAAAAACAATTCCAACTCTCGATCTTGGATTAGACCGAAAGGTTTGCAAGGAAACATCCATTCTTATTGATTTTACGCAAATAGCCAACAGTGCCATTTGGAATGATGCATCATCTTCACTTAACCGTGAATTAAAAGCTCCCGGTTTGTTTGCCGTAACAATTGGCAATGCAGATGGGTGCTTTGCCTCAGATACTATTTCTCTCGATACATTTCCCTCTCCAACCGTAACTATCGGAACGGATAGTTTTGTATGTGAAGATGCCGACTATCAAATTGATCCGGGAGTCTATTATTATTATACATGGCAGGATGGTTCACACAGTAGGGTATTCAATGCAACCAGCGCTGGAACTTATTATGTGGCAATTAGGGACGATAACTCTTGCAATGCATCTGATACGTTAGTATTGACCGCTAAAGCCAAACCGGCCATTTCTATGGTCAAGCTGTTGCGAATTTGTAATCCTGATACGCTCATTACACCTAAAGGTTCTTTCAAAACCTATCAGTGGCAAGACGGTACTATTGATACATCTTATCACATTACAGTTTATGGTTTGTATACTTTCAATGTAACCGATACAAACAATTGCGCCAATACTGCTACACTGGAAGTAAGAAACAATTGTCCGGCTGATATATATGTTCCCAACGCATTTACACCCATGGACAATGACGGCCTCAATGATTTTTTCTTTCCGATAACCCGAAATGTAAAGGATCTTGAATTTAAAATTTATGACCGTTGGGGTCAGTTGTTATTCGAAACACATACTATTAATGAGGGATGGGACGGCTCTTTCATGAATAAACCTGCCACTTCTGATGTGTACGTATACACTGTAAAATTTGAAGCAATGAATGGTGATGAAGGCGTTCGAAATGGAAATGTTACTTTATTAAGGTAACCCAATACCATTGAAATATAATTTCCTGTTATATTCGAATCGTGAGAAACAATGCCTTTGTCGTATTTAATCAGGTAACCGAAAGCGCGGCTTTTGCAATAGAAGCATTGCGCAATCATAAGCTTCGTACATTCCTTTCTACATTGGGAATTACTATTGGAATTTTTTGCATCATTATGGTATTAACCATGGTAGAGTCGCTGCAGCGCAATGTGCAAAGCAGTGTAGAATCATTGGGAAAAGATGTTGTGTTCGTTGACAAATGGCCCTGGACATTCGGACCTGATTATAAGTGGTGGAAATACATGAACCGCCCCAATACCAGACTTAGCGAACTCAAAACAATCAATGAAAAATCTGCCATGGCTGATGCCAGTGCGCTGGTTGTAACACTTGGAAATGTGACCGTCAAATATGAAAGCAATTCAGCTTCGGGTATTAACGTATTGGGCGTATCACATGACTATGATCAAATAAGAAGTTTTAACCTGATTGAAGGCCGCTATTTCACTGACAACGAATCGCAAAATGGATTAGCGGTTGCTGTTGTAGGTTATGAAATTGCGCAAAGTTTATTCCCTACCAGCAGTGGCATTGATAAAAGTATTATCCTGAAAGGCCGAAAATACCGTGTGATAGGTATTACAGAAAAAGAAGGTGAAAGTATGCTTGGGAATAGCATGGATAATATTATGCTTTTGCCTGCACAAAATGTTGCTAATTATGTACGCATCAATTCCGACAGGGTAAATGCTCAAATACAGGTTAAGGCCCGCAATACTGTTCCCCTGGAATTATTGGAAGAAGAGCTGCGGGGAATTATGAGAGCTCAACGGAAATTGCATCCCGGAGAAGAGGAGAATTTTGCCTTGAATAAAACCACCTTGATTGCTGAACCCTTAAATCAGATTTTTGGAGTGATTACTTTTGCAGGCTGGATCATAGGAGGATTTGCTATGTTGGTAGGAGGATTCGGGATTGCTAATATTATGTTTGTGTCTGTAAAAGAACGCACCAACCAGATTGGTATTCAAAAATCACTCGGTGCTAAAAACTACTTCATTCTTATTGAATTTCTGGTTGAAGCCATCATACTTTGTTTGGTGGGAGGAGCCATTGGTATTTCCTTTGTGTGGATGCTTTCACTGATTGCCACCTATGGCCTTGATTTCAATATAGCCCTAAGTGCCGGAAACATTTTCACCGGTGTTATGGTTTCAGTTATCATTGGAGTTGTATCCGGATTTATTCCCGCCTACTCGGCATCACGGCTCGATCCAGTTGTTGCCATTCGTTCAAAATAATTTATATTGCACCCCGCTAAGTGAAAGTAATAAGTAAATATACCGATGAAAATACGCTGGTGGCCGCGCTCAAAGCAAGGCAAACAGATGCTATCACTTATTTGTACGACAACTATTCAAACGCCCTGTTTGGTGTTATTGACCGTATCATCCAATCGGAAGATGTTTCCAACGATGTATTGCAAGACGCTTTCGTTAAGATCTGGAAAAACATAGACGGCTATTCCAAAGAAAAAGGTTCCCTCTTCACCTGGATGCTGAATGTTTGCCGCAATACGGCCATTGATGAGACACGTTCCAAACAATTTAAAAAGCAATTACAAAACCAAAACATAGAAGATTCCGTAAATAAAGTTGATAGTTCAGAACAAGTTACGATGAAAGTAGACCATATCGGTTTAAAGGAAGTAGTAGCTAAATTGAAACCTGAACAAAAAGTACTGATAGATAAAATATATTTTGAGGGCTATACGCAAGAAGAGGCTTCCAAAGAATTGGAGATTCCTCTGGGTACGGTAAAAACACGTATTCGTGCAGCCATTATACAATTAAGAGGAGCGTTAATAACAAATGGATAGCAAGGCTTACATAGAAAGCGGGATTTTAGAAACATATGTATTGGGCATGTGTAATGCCGATGAAGCGCGTGAGGTAGAAGCTATGTGTAATCAGTATCCTGAAGTGAAAGCTGAGTTAACTGTCATTCAGGAAGCTATTAATGGTTATGCAGCGGCTCACAGCAAGGCACCAAAGGCTTCAACCAAAGAGTATATTCTCAATGAAATTGCAGCGTTAGAAGAA
>JAZKGH010000078.1:8525-21725 GCA_040386055.1 Bacteroidota bacterium | reverse complement strand
TAGTATTTTATACATGGCTTTTCATGGCAAACCATCCGAAATTTTAATAGGCAAGGAAAAGGTTACACTGGATGAGTTGGCTGAAATGCTTGGACCGAATTGCCACAATAAAATTATTCATTTCGGAACCTGCCATACACTTAATACAGACCTGCGTCATATCAAACGGTTCTTACGCAAAACAAATGCACTTTGTGTTTGTGGTTTTGGGAAAGAAATAAAATTTGTAGAAGGATGTGTGTTTGATATTTTACTGATCGATATGTTGCAGGAGTTTCGCAACGTTAACAGCGTTCAATTGTATATCAAACAATACTATAAATCGCTTGCCGAAAAATTAGAATTCAAGCTCATACATTTATAACAGCTGTTTTAACGCAGCTTCGGCAGTAGCAACCGGAAGGGAGCAAGTATAGTCGTTGCACACATAAATATTAGTCTCTTCATGAATTGTTTTATCCGCCAATAATGGAATGGTTGAAGGTGCATTCATATTAAGGATAATGGCATTAGGAATATAGGATGCTATGCATTCATGATAGGCTTCTTGTGTATTTTTGCCGGTGATGATTATCTGATAAAATCCCTGTTCCATCCATCCTAATAACTGCATCCAATTGGTATAACTGCCGGTGTATTGACTAAATTTTGGTTGCACCACTTTAACCATCTGTTTGGCCATCACATGATACTCCGGTTTATCAAAGTAAAATCCAAGTTTGTACAAACATTTTGCAAAGGTTGAATTAGCTGAAGGAATGACATCATCCTGCATATCTGTTTTGCGTGTGATGAGTTGTGCATCTTCATTGGAAGTGAAATAGAATAAGGTTGTATCCTCATTGTAAAAATGGATAATTGCGGTTTCCATTAATAGTAATGCAGTCCGCAGATACCGTTCCTTTCCACTTACCTCATACAGGGTCATTAATGCTTCGCTGAGCAATGCATAATCTTCAGCAAAAGCAGGAATAGATGTTTTACCATTTTTGTAAATGCGGTAGAGTTTTTTATTCACCAGCATTGTATCAATGATAAAATCGGCACATTGTGTTGCTCTACTTAAAAATGCTTCATCGCCAAATACTTTATAAGCATCGGCAAATCCTTTTATCATTAATGCATTCCAGGAGGTAATTATTTTATCATCCAAGCCGGGTCTGATTCTGTTGGAACGTTCTTGCAACACTATCTGATTGCATTGATGAATGATAGTTTCAATATCCGCGATCTTTTTTCCGGTGACTGTTTCCAGTTCGGCATCGCTTTTCGTTTTGTATAAAATATTGCTGTCATGCTCCCAGTTACCGTTAGACTCAATACTGTAATACAAACTAAATAAGGGTTCATTATCACCCAGAAGATCTATTAATTCTTTGTGGCTCCAGATGTAAAATTTCCCCTCCACACCTTCACTGTCGGCATCCAGTGCGGAGTAAAATGCACCTTCGGCAGCAGTGAGCTCACGTATAATAAAAGCACCTGTTTCATACACAACCTTACGGTACAATTCCTTTTTGTGTTGTTGATAGCCATGCGCATATAAACTCATCAGTTGTCCGTTATCGTACAACATTTTTTCGAAGTGCGGAGCTTTCCATAAAGAGTCAGTGGAGTAACGCGCAAAGCCTCCACCCGCCTGATCATAAATACCCCCTTCGGCCATTTTTGTAAGAGTGGCATGCACAGCTTTGTGCATGTCCTCATCACCCGTGTAATAATCATGCTGCAGAAACAATTCCCAGTTATTAGGCATCGGAAATTTCGGAGCCCATGAATACCCTCCTAATGTTGTATCGAAATGTCGCTTCCAGTTATTTAAAATAGTTGTAAGTTCATCATAAGAAAGAAGGTCGGATGGTTGCTGTGGAACAATGTTCATCTTTACTATTCCATTGGTTAACTCTTCGGCATAGGTAAACGCTTCGTCTTTCCGTTTAGCATAAAAATCTGCCAGTGCCGTTAATAATTGTTCCCATTCAGGTTTGGGAAAATACGTACCTGCATGAATAGGCCTTCCATCGGGAAGCGTAATACAGTTCAATGGCCAACCACCTCGTCCTGTTAACAATTGCACAGCATCCATGTAAATCTGGTCTACATCCGGACGCTCTTCTCTATCTACTTTAATGCATACAAAATGTGCATTCATAATTGCAGCGGTATCTTCTTTTTCGAAACATTCATGCTCCATTACATGGCACCAATGACAGGCAGAGTAACCGATACTTACTAATACCAGTTTGTCTTCGCGCTTCGCTTTCTCAAAAGCCTCATCGCTCCACTCATGCCAATCTATAGGATTGTGTGCATGTTGCAGGAGATATGGACTTGATGCATTGATGAGACGGTTGGTGTGTTTGGGTTTATCTGACATGGTTAGGAGTTTCTGTGTGATATGGCATCTATAGGATATGGTGTCTATATGATATAGTGTCTATGAGATATAGTGCACAATACTAGGTCTCTTTGGGGACATTTTTCTGAGTTAATCATATTAAATCCCGTAGGGATTTTTATATTGCGGGGAGAAGCCCGAAGGGCTTCAATATGCATAATAAGCTGTATCGCCTATTATGCATATACACTTAACCCCCAAACCCCATGAGCACCTACACCCAAATCATCTACCAAATCGTATTCGGTACGAAGTACCGCGAAAAGACTTTAGAAAAACGAAACAGAGACGAACTCTTCAAGTATATAACAGGCTTGTTGCAAAAGAAACAGTGTCATGTATACCAGATTGGTGGGGTAGAAGATCACATTCACATTCTAACACATTTACATCCAACTGTTGCATTATCATCTTTGGTGAAGGATATCAAAATGGCGAGTACCGATTATATCAAAAGAGAAAACTTATTTCCCCAATTTCAGGGATGGCAAAATGGTTATGGTGCTTTTACTTACAGTATCAGGGAAAAGGACAGATTGATCGAATACATCAAAGGTCAGGAACAACATCATCACAAACGATCATCAAAAGAAGAGTATATGCTCATGCTAAAAGAAGAGGCGGTTGAGTATGATGAGAAGTATTTCCTTTAGCTCTAAAGTTATATAGTGCACAAAGTTAGGGGGCTGTTGTGTAATTTTTTTCTGAGTTAATCATTTAAATCCCGTAGGGATTTTTATATTGCGGACAAGAAGCCCTACATTTAACCCCAATCTCTATGCTCATCAGAACTTTCGGAAGTGCCGTTCATGGCGTCAATGCAGTCACTATTACAGTAGAAGTAAATGTATCCAATCAAGGTATAGGGTACAGTTTGGTCGGGTTACCCGACAATGCCGTAAAGGAAGGAAAAGAACGAGTGGAAACAGCCGTGCGGAATATCGACTTAAAGATGCCGCGTTTGCGAACGGTTATTAATATGGCTCCGGCTGATATTCGCAAGGAGGGTTCTTCGTATGATTTACCAATTGCTTTAGGAATTTTGGCAGCCAGTGAGCAACTCAAAGGAGAGCAGTTGGAAAAATTCATCGTCATGGGAGAACTGGCTCTGGATGGCACGCTCAAGCCCATCAAAGGAGCGTTGCCTATTGCCATTCAGGCGCGCAAGGAAGGATTTGAAGGGTTTATTCTGCCCAAAGAAAATGCGCGCGAAGCAGCTATTGTAAATAACCTGAAAGTGTATGGTGCTGAAACACTAAAAGAGGTAATTGACTTTTTTAACGAAGAGGGTAATCTTACACAAGTTGAAATTGATACACGCAAAGAGTTTGAACTCAATCAGCATAAACATGATAATGATTTTTCGGATGTACGCGGACAGGAAAACATTAAACGTGCATTGGAAATTGCAGCGGCAGGCGGACATAATGTTATTTTGATTGGTCCGCCCGGTGCAGGCAAAACAATGCTTGCAAAACGATTGCCATCTATTCTGCCTCCACTGAATTTGCAAGAAGCATTGGAGACCACTAAAATACATTCGGTTGCGGGACGTTTGAATAAAGAAACATCGTTGTTGTATCAACGACCGTTTCGTAATCCGCATCATACCATTTCGGATATAGCACTTGTGGGCGGTGGTAACAATCCACAACCAGGAGAAATTTCACTGGCACATAACGGAGTGTTGTTTTTGGATGAATTGCCCGAGTTCAAACGAACTGTGCTGGAGGTAATGCGTCAACCTTTAGAAGAAAGACGGATCACTATTTCCCGGGCAAAATTTTCGGTAGAGTATCCATCCGGGTTTATGCTTATCGCTTCCATGAATCCCTGTCCGTGCGGCTATTTTAACCACCCCGAAAAGGAGTGCGTATGCGGCCCCGGTGTGGTGCAAAAATATTTAAGCAAAGTATCCGGTCCGTTGCTTGACCGGATTGATATTCATATTGAAGTAACGCCCGTTGATTTTGATCAACTCACAGACATGCGTAAAGCAGAAAGCAGCGAAACGATACGCGGACGGGTAGTGCAGGCAAGGGAAGTGCAAAACGAACGTTATGTGGAAATGGAAAACATTTACTGTAATGCTCAAATGAGTAGTACACAAGTGAGGGAATGGTGTCAGATTTCGAATGCGGGGCAAATGTTATTAAAAACTGCAATGAATAAGTTACAACTTTCGGCACGTGCATACGACCGGATTTTAAAAGTGTCAAGAACGATTGCAGATTTGGCGCAAAGCCAAGAAATAAAAATTGAACATTTGGCGGAGGCGATTCAGTACAGGAGTTTGGATAGGGAGAGTTGGGGAGGAAATTGATGTGCAGATGGGACTTGAAGAAGTTGAACATGAAAGTCCAATTAGAGTATTACCTCTAGGGCAAAGATGTTGAAATTGGGCATCTTGCTGAGTAGGGAAAAGTCACGGATATTCGCGACAACGTGGGGCTATATTATAGAGACTTTTCTTGTTGGCATTTTTAACGGTATTTCACATCATGGAGGCATCCTATTAATTAGTCGCAAAATGCAATCGCTCAAACTCGTTTAAAATTCTCCGGTCTACTTTAATGTTAATATTGAGTTATGTATTTAAAACAAACAAACTGATACTTACCTAAAATTGGAAGAGGCAACTGGGAATTCGTAAGTGCCTTTTGAGAATTCGTTAATGGGTTTTGAGAATTCGTCAGACTGCCAAAATTTTTATAGGAGTGGTTGTTTTATAAAACGAATTAATTAATTGTGACATAAGTATGTTTTTGGAACTTTTAAGTACATTCGATAAAATGTGTCATTTACCGACATGTTTTTTATCCTTTTTTCCCATTTTAAAACCCAAAAAAACAACTTTATGAAAAAACACATGTTACGATCAACTTTTCTGTTGGCTTCACTTTTCTGTATGAAGCTTTCTATTGCTCAGTATCACGAGATCCGGGAAATGGTGAGAGATACTAACACCTATGTAACCGAAGGTGAAATTTATAGCCGCTCCGGTGTGAGCCATAATTACACGGTAGGTTACACTAACTATATAGAGAACGGTGGCAAACGAAGTCTCAACAATGCAACGACTACATCTGTTCTTGCTTGTACGAATCTTAGTACGACTGTGCTTGCATTTAAAAACCGGTATTATCTCTCGGCTGGCGGCAGTCTCGATTATTCTAATAAAACGTATTCAACCTGTGATATTGATGCCTCTACATATGCAATAACCGGTATCGTTGCTCCTCCTGTGGGAAGCACCACGGGCAATGAAGGAACTATCTTTTATGCACGGATAAACAAAGTAACCGGAGCTCCTGTTGCGATGAATGCTATTGTACTTACTGCCCTAAACAATACTTCCTATTCTGTAGGGCGAAAAATCATATTTAGTGGTGGATTTTGCTACATCACCGGAACAGTTTACAATACATCATTAGCCACACCGAATGAGCAACTGGTGGTTATTAAGCTTGATCTTGCCGGAACGGTGATCTGGAGCAGGATGTTTGATATGTATAACTTCTTTCCTAATGAGCGGAATACGGTTGGAAATGATATCCTTATCTCAGGTTCCAATATTTATGTTGCAGGAAAAACAAAAGGTATCACTATAGGATCTCTGAATTCCGGACATGATCATGCATTCATTGCGAAATTGGATTTAGGCGGAAACCTGCTCAACTTCCAAAGCTATAACTATGGCGGTGAAAACTCAGTATTCAATGCATTTGTGATGAGCCCTGCGGGTAATCTGGTTGCTGTGGGTCATTATGAGTATTTAATAGGCACCCTTATTCCATTAATTATGGAGATCTCCCCGGCATTAACCGTTAACTGGATGACTTCCTACGAGCTCGATCCGCCAACTGTTGGTGGCATGAAACATACATTGAATGATATCTATTATGGCGCTGCCACCAATAGTTATTTTATGACAGGGACTTTTAACAAAACTCCGGCTGTGCCAAGCTCAAATGATATTTTTGTAATGAACCTTAACTCTACAGGTGGACTAATATCCTGCAGAAGCACTCCTGCTATGACCGGAAATGATGAAGGGGTGAGTATTGATGCATTGCCAACCTATACAGGTTCAAATGGGTTGTCCATTTTTGCCACAACAGAATCGTTCAGCACATTATCAACCAAAGAGATATATGTTATTAAAACGGCTAATTCGCTTAACCAGTCATGCAGTTTTGTTACGCTTGATGCAACAGATGTTGTAAATACTATGGTAAGCAATTCTTATAGCAATGGAATGGTCCCGAATTATGGCTGGTCCAATATGGTGGGAATTATACGTCCGATAGATTTGGTTGTTAAATGCAATGTGGTACCATTCAGAGGAGAAGAAAACACAGATGATAAAACGGAAATGGGAGTATTGCCATTAAAGTTTTACATGTCATCAGGAAATACAGAGTATGAATTAACAACCATTCCGGTTGGCAATACACCGGATGAAGCGGGGGCAATTTATGATATTGATGTTTATGATTATTCAGGTAAACATGTAATAGCCTTTGAAGCGCAACAAGGAGAAAAATTAACTTTTGCCGGTTTAGCTACCGGAATTTATATGATGAAAGTATTCAAATCTGGCAACTTTGTAGGGTACCAGAAATTTTTGGTTAACTAGTTTTAGAAAATTTAATACTACACAAAAGCCGCTTTGTTTTAAATAAATAGAGCGGCTTTTTGTTTTTTAACATGAAATAGTTTGAAAAATACTTATCTAACTGCTATTGAATATACCGGAAAGAGGTTGATGGGAATGAGAATATCATATTTAGTTCAACTGGAAATAAGACCAGATGTAGAACTTATTCCCCAATTAGAGACTTATCTTATGAGTTGGCAGCATACGTAGTTAAATTTTATAATGAATTGATCCTTCTTTTCATTGAATGATGCATGAAATAGACTCTTACAGAATAATTTGAAATTATTACATGTTAAATGAAAGGTATTCAAAAATTGTGTGACGGCATCATTTTTGAAAGTTCTATTATTATATTAAAAAATAGCACCATGAAAAATCGTAATAAGATTTGGCCTTTAATGGCCTTTGCAGGTTTATTCCTGATGAGTCTGATGACACCTGCTTGTAAAAATGATAAGGAGGAAGATAAAGGCACTGGTTATATGCAGATGGAAATGACGGATACACCAAGCAATTACCTTCATGTATATGTAGACATCAAATCCGTGGAAATTCATCGTGAAGATGAAAATAATCCGGGAGGGTGGGCAGTTCTGAATACCAGAGATACGGTTTATGATTTATTGACCCTACAAAATAATATTACAGCAGTACTAGCAGACAGTACTTTATTGCCAACAGGTAAAGTTACCCAGATGCGCTTGATTCTGGGAGCAAATAATAGTGTGGTATTAAATGATAGCAGTTCTCATCCCTTAACAATACCTAGTTCTTTGAATACCGGTATTAAAATAAACCTGAATACAACTATTGAAAAAGATAGAACCACAAGGGTTGTTATTGACTACAATGCAGATCAATCTGTGAATGTATTGGGAAATGGCTCATATGAAATGAAACCGGTCATTCAGGTGAAAAGCATTGTAGTGAATTAAAAATATCATTTCTACCTCCGTTTGATAATGCATGCAAAAGCCGCTTTGTATACTAAAACAAAGCGGCTTTTTTTATCACGATCTTACATCTCAAGTTCTACCATCGGGTCCCAGAATAGTTTTTTGAAATCCACTACCTGGTCATTCTTCACTTTCACTCCATCTTTTTTCAATAGTTCCTCCATGCGTGTTTCGGTGGCGAAATGATGTTTACCGGTTAGTAATCCGTTGCGGTTTACTACCCGTTGAGCCGGGACATCAGGTAACGTATGCGCGGCATTCATGGCATAGCCAACCATACGGGAACTTTTGGCCGCACCTAAATATTTGGCAATGGCTCCGTAGCTCGTCACTCTTCCTTTGGGAATAAGTTTGACTATTTCGTATACATCGTTGAAGAAGGTGGATTGTTCCATTATGTTGATTTGATGATGAGACAATTTGATGATTTGATAATGAAATTCCAAATTGATTAGATAATTTGATGATTAGACAATGTGATAATTTACGGAAGCATATGTCATCATCTCATTATCAAATCATCTCATCGTCACATTAAACTCATTTGCACATCTGCACATTTGCCCCTTACCTTCGCGACATGAGTTTTCAAACCAATATTAAGCTGGGTAATATTACCAATTTAAGTGATGCACGTTTTGCGGCAGCTGCCGGAGCTACTTATATCGGATTTTGTTTTGACCCTTCGAACGACAATTATATTGCTCCTATTAAAGCGAAAGAGATTATTGATTGGGTAACGGGAAGTTCGGTTGTGGGTGAGTTTGGAAATCAATCACTGGAAGAAATCCGTGATATCAGTGAATTGCTGAATGTGGATGTGATAGAGGTAAATAACACATTGTTGCCGGATGAATTGTTGGGTTTGGGAAAGCCTGTAATCAAAAAAATTAATGTTAATCAATTCAATGCTGAACAACTGCAAACAGAAATAACCGCATACGAAAAAGTGGCTGATGCTTTTCACTTATATGCTGATACATCATCTGAAAAATATGATAACGAACAGCTTGTTGCATTGTGTCAATCGCATCAGGTAATTTGGGGATTGCAACTGGATGTAAACAACGTGCTCAATATTTTATCAACGTTCAAGCCTTTTGGGATTAACTTTGTTGGTGGTTCGGAAGAAAAAGCGGGTATGAAAGATTTTGACGAGCTTAATGATTTGTTTGATGTGTTGCGTATTGATGATTAAGCTTTTTTAACCAGCTCAATCAGCTTATCAATTTCTTCGGTAGTATTATAAATATGCGTTGATACACGCAGGCAGTTAAGGTTGTTTTCAGGCACCATGCGAATGCGGATTTTTTGCTCTGCAACAGTATTGTAAAACTGATCGAACTGAACGCCTTTGATCCGGAAACCATTGATGCCACAACGCGAAATATTTTCTGTGGGAGTGAGTAATTCCATTTTACCGCCAACACTTAACAATGCATCCTGTGTATATTTCCCGAGGTACACGATCCTTTTGTGAACAACATCCATCCCGATCTGATTGATAAAATCTATGGACGCTTCCACTCCTTTATACAATCCAACGTTTTGTGTGCCTCCGTAATAGCGGTGTGCGCTATCGGCATAATCACCCATCACAACAGGATTTGCGGCCATGTTCCAGTGTGCTTTATCACTTCCTCCTCCTACAAAATAGGTTTGCAGGGTCTGCTGAAAATCTTTGCGCACATATAAAAATCCTGTTCCTTTTGGCCCTAACATCCATTTGTGGCAACAACTCGTATAGGCATCACATCCCATATCATGCAAATTGAGAGGGATCATTCCTGGACCATGTGCACCATCTACCACTACAAATAATCCTTTTGATTTACCAAGCGCGCAAATTTCTTTGATGGGAAATATCTGTCCTTGTGTGCAGGGAATATGAGGTACGGCAATCACTTTTGTTTTCTTGGTAATGAGCGCATCAATCCGATTCAGTGTTTCGGCAGCGGTGCTTGCCGGAGAAAATGTTTTAAGCACAATGCCATGAAGTTTTTGACGGTTGAGCCATGGCAATGCGTTTCCAACATGCTCGTGAGTGGTAAGGATTACTTCATCACCTTTTTTGAGGGGTAATCCCCAGGTATAAATATTGATGCCTTCCGTTACATTGTGTGTCAATGCAATTTCATGTTCATCGGCCCCAACAAATGAAGCAATTTTTTGAGAGGCATGTTCCCAACCTGAATAATTGAGAAACTGATCTGTGTCCATCATTCCTTTTTTCACTGCTTCAATAACAGGGTAAGGAGAAGGGCCCATGGTTCCGTTGTTGAGATAAGCAATATTTTTATCAAGCGGAAACTGTTCGCGCACAAGTTTCCAGTATTGCTCTTCATCGGCAAATGATGTCGGGGACGGCAATAGAGGAACGGTATCGAAATCACGAAGCGAAACACCTGCAAACATTGCTGCGGATGTTTGTTTGATAAAATTACGTCTGCTGTTGGACATGTTCTGGCAAATATCTATTTTAAATTCGAATGTTTAAATCCGAAATTCTAAAGGGAGAATTAGATAGGATGCAACTGATATCATTAACTATTCAACCTTATTAACTATCGGTGATCTGCCAATAGCTAAAGGCCAACAGCCAACACCTTGCCTCTTCATCTGAAAAAGGTAATTTCGTCAGCACATGAAAACAGTTAAAGTAATTGGAGTGATGAGTGGAACATCTTTGGATGGACTCGATCTGGCTTATTGTGAATTTACACAAGTTGAGGGTGTTTGGAAATATCGGATTCACTATGCAGAAACAATTCCTTATGATGAAAAGTGGTTGGTACGCTTAACTGAATTGCCTAAGCAGCCCATTCATTTGTATGCTAAGACGGATGCATTTTATGGCAAGTATATAGGCATACAGGTTCAACAATTTATAGTGAAGAATGATATAAAGAATGTTGATTTAATTGCTTCACACGGACATACTATTTTCCACCAACCTGATGCAGGATATACAGCACAAATAGGAAGCGGTGCGGCAATTTATGCCGAGACTGGTATACCAACTGTATGTGATTTCAGAAGTGTTGATGTTGCATTGGGCGGACAGGGAGCACCTTTGGTTCCTATTGGAGATGAGTTGTTGTTTGGTGAGTATGATGCATGTTTAAACCTTGGTGGTTTTGCAAATGTGAGCTATAAAAAAGATGGAATCCGTTTGGCATTTGACATTTGTGCCTGCAATATTATGTTGAACAAAGTAGCACAACAAGGAGGATTGGAATATGATGAGAACGGCACAATGGCAAGGGAAGGGGAAGTGATTGGTGAGTTGTTGATGGAGTTGAATGGGTTATCGTTTTTTACACAAAAAGGGGCAAAGAGTATTGGGAGAGAGTGGGTTGAGGCAGAAATATGGCCGGTGGTAAGCAAGTATGAAATTGTACTGGAAGATTTACTGACAACTTTAGTGGAGCATATGGCTATGCAAATAGCCAATATTATAAATGAGTCCGGAGTCCGCACACTGTTGATTACCGGAGGAGGGGCATACAATACTTATTTAGTTGAACGCATTACTGCTCTTATTACATGTGATCTTACTGTAGCTTCCAGTCAATTAATTGAATTCAAGGAAGCACTTATTTTTGGATTACTTGGGGTGTTGAGGGTTCAAGATCAGCCCAATGGTCTGGCATCGGTGACCGGAGCAGGTCGAAATAGCATCGGAGGTTGTTTATATGGTCCATTACGTTGAAGCTCTGCGTATAATTATAATAATAAGACGGGAAAATGAAATTTATCAAAGAATAAAGATATACCCAGATCAACTTTGCAGAATATTATTATAAGTGAATGTTTAATGAAATAAACGTAAACTTTATGCCGAGCAGTGTGAAAACAACAATGAATGGATGTTTATTATAGCTTGGGATAAGTATTGTTCAAAATTTACCAAAAATACGCAAAGTACGATTCCATTATTAGTTACAGCCACTTATATTATATAGAGTGCTCTTGAGCAAAATGACCCACTGAATTATGTAAACAGGGGTAATTTTCATGCGTGGAATTCCATATAAAAATGTTGAGAGCAAACTACTTACCCCCCGGTTTGAGAGTATATCTGTTTGCTGTGTTAATTGCAATTTTTTTTGTTGAAAATACGAAAGCTGCAAATGTTGTTGCTACTTGGGATGGGTCTTCAAGTACAGATTGGAATACCGCTGCAAATTGGAGCGGTGATATTGTACCATTTAACGGAAATGGTGGAGATAATTACAATGTAGTTATACCCACTGGATTATCCAATTATCCGGATATAGGAACGAACTCCTTCACCATTCGCGGAATTAATTCAATGGCGGATGGAGCTTCGATTACTGGTTCTACTGGAGTCTTAACATTGGGGACGGCAACTACAACAACAATAACGGGTACGGTTACAATTTCTTGTTTAATTACTTCTACTATTGTCACCAATTTTACCACTACAGGTGGTTCAGATCAGTTAACAATTTCTAACGTTTTTAGTGGTACAGCAGGTGGAATTACAAAATCAGGAAGTGGAATAGTGATATTATCAGGTACGAATACATACACTGGCACCACCACATTAAGTGCAGGAACACTTGTACTTGGTAATACCGCTGCCTGCGGATCTGCCGGAAACGCATTGGCATTAAATGCAGGCACCCTTGATTTGGCAACGGCATCCTCCGTAAACGCATACAATACCACCATTAATGGAACAGTAACCATTGCATCTGATCTTGATGCAGCAGGAGCTGGCATCACACACACACTGGGAACTTTATCTATTGGAACAGGAGATCGACTAAATTTAACTGTAGGTAGCAATGTATCAAGTGGAACAGCTGGTTTAACATTTGGCGCAACTACGTTATCTGCAGCCACACCAATATTTGATCAGGCAACAGGATCTTTGTTAACACTTGGTGCTTTAACAGGAAATGTTGCATTCACCAAACAAGGAGCCGGTCAATTAACTTTAGGAAGTGGATCAGCAAGAACAAGTGGGGTGGTAACGATAAGCGCAGGAACGCTGCAATTGGGTAGTACAAGTGCATTAGGAACTACAGGTGTGACAGTTACGATGACTGGAGGAACCCTTGATCTGGCAACAGCCACAACTGTAAACGCTTATCCTACTACAATTAATGGAACAGCAACAATTGCATCCAATCTGGCAGCAAGTGGAGCCGGTA
>JAZKGH010000078.1:0-8425 GCA_040386055.1 Bacteroidota bacterium | reverse complement strand
GCGCAACTTATGGCGGAACTGCCATAACAGTTGGTGGAACAGCAACGATTGAAAGCGACCGATTAACATCTGGAGCAGGCGTTTCTCAAACAGTAGGAACGATATCTATCGGAGCCGATAATTTGATCATAGCAGGAGGAAGTAACGTAACAAGTGGAACAGCCATAATAGTAACAGGAGCTATAACACATACAGATGCTCCAACATATACAGTTACCAATCCGATAGGAGGAGGGACTACCCAATTAACCGCAGCAGCAATTGCCAATAGTACTTTTTTAACAACGTTTAACGGTAATGGAAATGTGATCCAAACCGGAGTATGGGGCAATGGAAGTGGAGGAGTAACATACAGTGGAAGCGGAATCCTTACCTTGAGTCAGGTAAATACTTACACCGGTGCCACAACCGTATCATCGGGAACCATCAGACTAGGTGCGGCAGGAGTAGTTCCTGATGGAAGTGCATTGAGTGTAACGGGTACTTTTGACCTGAATGGTTTCAGTGAAACAGTGGGATCAATTGCTGGTGCGGGAAGCATTACTAGTGCAGCAGCAGGAACACTCACCCTAACAACAGGAGGAGATAATAGCAATACGATATTCTCCGGAATCATATCCAATGGAAGTGCAACTTCGGTTGCTAGTATTAAAAATGGTTCAGGGGCTTTAACACTAGAAGGAAATAATTCGTGCACAGGTGGTGTTACCTTAAATACAGGTACGCTAAACATTAACCATACAAATGCATTGGGAATTGCGGGTACTTTCACCATTGCAGGAGGAAGTATTGATAATACATCCGGAGCAGATATTACAACAAATAATTACCCTCTTGCACTGAATGCAGACTTTACCTATGTAGGTAGTGTTCCTCATAATCTGAACATGGGAACAGGTACGGTAACAATGAGCGGCAGCCGTCAATTTACCGTAGATGCAGGAACCCTTACCATTGGAGGTTTAATTAATAACAATACACAAAACATTACCAAAGCAGGGGCAGGAACATTGAGTTTCGGTGGTCAGGCAGTGACTGTAAACAATGTTACTATCAGTGCCGGAACATTGACTTCAACATCCAATACTTTAGCCATAGCAGGAGATTTTAGCAATAGCGGAACGTTTACCCATAACAGCGGAACGCTAAACTTTAACAATGCCGGAGCACAAAATATAGGTGGGGCAACATTTAATCATTTAACGTGCAGCAACAGCGGAACCAAAACAGCCACCGGTGATCTGGTGGTAGATGGAACGCTCACGGTAGGAAGTAGCATGATACTGGATTTGACTTCAGCATTTACACTTACCGGAACATTGGGAACCATTTCTAATAGTGGTACCATAAGAACATCTGTTCCAACATCAACAAGCTCCGCACCATTAGCCAGCGGTAAGACGTGGAACGGATTGGTGAATTATGCTGCCACTTCAGGACTGCAAACAGTAGCCAGCGGAACGTATGCTGATGTAACCATGAGCAATACAAGCGCATCCAACTCTATGAACGGAAGTGTAACCATTGGAGGTCTGTTCACGCTATCGGGCGGGAAATTGAATATCGGTTCTAATACACTAACACTCAATGGTACTATAAGTGGTATGACATTATCGAGTTCATTATCCTGTAATGCTGCCTCATCACTCTCTATTGGTGGAGCCGGGGCATTAGGAAGCAATTTGTTTTTTGATCAGACAACACCTGGTACTACCAATCGTTTAGTTAACTTCACCTATAATCGCGCCAGTCAGGTTATTACTTTGGGTTCCGGTAGTGCTTTGATGTTATCAGGAATACTAACGCCTACCGCAGGTGAGTTAGCCACTGGCGGAAACCTTACCCTAATATCAAATGTTTCGGGAACCGCAAGCATTGCCAACGGTGGTTGTACCACTTGTTCATACATCACCGGCAATGTAAACGTACAACGTTTTATTCCTTCGGTATCACGCAGGTACAGGTTTATAGGTAGCACAGTACAATCAGCTACGCTGGCTGACTGGCAAAGTGAAATTTATATCACGGGGGCAGGTGGAGCGACTAATGGTTTTGATGCAACATCAACCAATTCGCCAAGTATATATTGGTATGATGAAACCATGATCAGTGGTAACTTAAACACGGGCTGGACAGCAGCTACTGCTACCAGCAATGCATTAGTAGTTGGTAAAGGATACAGAGTATTTGTGCGTGGAGACAGAAGTGATGTAGGCAGATTAACCGGATCAGTATCTGATCAGAATGCCGTAACAATGGATTTGGTTGGGGTTCCCAATCAGGGAAATATTTCTATTCCAATGACGCTTACCAACTCAGGTTCGGGTGGAACAGTATATGATCCTACAAATGATGGATGGAATCTGGTATCGAATCCGTATGCATGTGGTTACAATTGGAATGCACATTATGATGACTCCTCAACTCATGCCAATATTGATCCCGTCATTTGGGTATTAAGTGGACAAAGTGGAGGGTATGTTTCTTATAGTGCGTTTGCCAATGCAGGTAGCCTGACTACAGGTATCATTCCGGCAGGAGCAAGTTTTTGGGTGAAGGCAAATAACGTTGGTGTGCCAAGTTTAACCTTTAAAGAACAATACAAAGTAACAACAGCACCATTAGGGATATTCAAAACAAATGCAAACGAAAGCTTTAGCATAAGGTTGTATTTCGATTCGATTACATACGATGATGCGACCATCAAATACATGACCGGGTCAACAGCTAATTATGATGCATACGATATTCGTAAACTAGCAGGAACAGTTACCTTGAGTACATACGGCAGTGATAATATCAATCTGGACTTAAATGCTCGCCCGGTAACGCTGGCTAATGATACGATTAAACTCTATGTAAACGGAGCTGTTGGTGCGTATAAATTATTTTTTAATAACAGCAGTCTGACAGCAGTAGCGGATAAAGTATATTTATTCGATACCTATTTGTCGACAATAACGGATTTAAAAGTAACGAGCGTTTACAATTTCAACATTGTATCAGGTGTTGCGGCAAGCAGTGGTTTAAACAGGTTCTATATTGTGGTTGGTAATTCAGCTTACTTACCTGTGAAATTACTACAGTTTAGTGCCCGCAAAACAGATAACAAACAAGTAAAGCTAAACTGGAGTACAGCCCAGGAAACCAATAGCGAGCGTTTTGAAATAGAACGTTCAACAGATGGTATAAATTATGGTACGATTGCCACTGTTGCAGCGGGAGGCAATACGAGCAAGGTGATCAACTATGAAACATTGGATGAACAACCTTTGCGTGTTAATTATTATCGCTTGAAACAAGTAGATTTTGATGGCACCTTATCTTACTCATCAACTCAATACGTGATGATGGAAGAAATTGTCGGTGCCAAAGTGTATCCGATACCTGCACAAGAAACCCTAACCATTGAACACAATCAGATAATCGTAAGCGTATCCATTATGAATATGGGAGGAGTTACGGTTATGTCTGATAAAGGGAGTGAATCTAAAAGAACTATTGACGTAAGCAACCTTCAAACCGGTATTTATGTGTTAGAATACATTGATGAAACCGGAACCGCATATCGCGAAAAGTTCGCGAAAGACTAAATCCATCTTACATTCCATTTGCCTTAAAACGAGCTTGTTTTAGCTCTTTTCTATCATTTTAGGGGCCTGTTTCATGCCTAATTGGGCAAAAAGAGAAACAAACGGCATGAATTAAAGGATGAAGGTTGTATATACAGCAAAAAGATTAAAACAGCATTAAAATGACCGTTCAGATGGCTTATTCAGCAGGCAGTTACCCGGAGACATACGTTTGAGGAAATGATTTTACAGAGGGTTATGGGCCATATATTTTTGCCGCCATGTTAACTTTCTGTAATTTCAGTAGTCGTTTATCGGTAAGCAACTCAAACAAGTATGCTGCTATCCTTTTCATGGGTGCGCTGCTTATATTTGGGCAAAGCATTCAAGCTGCTACCATTACCACGGGAGGTTCGGGTAACTGGACTTCAACTACCAATAATGCACCATGGCCGGGTGGAATTGTTCCTGCAACCGGAGATTCTATTATAATTGGTTCAGGTCATACCCTCACTGTAAATACGGCAGCTACATGCCTTGCTATCTTTTTTGCGGTTAACACTTCAGCAACAACGCTTACCATTAGTGGTACCAATTCATTAGCTGTAACCAACGATATAACTTATTCAATTCCTTCGGGTAATGTGCAACAGTTATTACAGATAGGAGCAGGGTCGGTTTCATGCACAAACCTCATTATGACTTTAACAGGTAGTAACAATAAAGATAATAATTTAACGATTTCAACAGGAAGCTTCACAGCTAGCGGAAACATCAGCATACCTGCAAGTACCAGTCGTAATTCATTTATATGTAGCGGAGATGCCACGATTAGTGTTGGAGGAAGTTGGTCTCTTACAGGATTGCTTACCCCAAGCACCGCTAAGTTTATATATGACGGAGCATCTGCCCAAACCATTTTGGGACTAACATATGAAAAATTAGAATTATCCGGAGCCGGAGCTAAAACGTTTGGCGGTAGTGTGATAGTGACAGATACTTTTACGATATCAGCGGGAGCAACATTAAACAATAGCGGTTCAACCAATCTGACAACTAACGGAGTCTTTTATGTATTGGGTACCTATAACGAAACAGCTACCGGAGGATCCGTAACGTTTAATGCGGGTGTAAATATTGGCAGCGCAGGAACCATAAGCTGTTCTATTGGCGAAACATTTGTATTTGCAGGTGGTGGGTTGATTAACGATGGAATATTTGCGTGTGGTACCAGCAACACGTCTACTTTTCAAACCAACTCTCAGGTCATTAGCGGAACGGGAAGTACTACCTTTTCTACCCTAACCATCAATATTGCTGTAACAAACAATACAACCATGAGTATAACAACAGCTCTGGCAGGCTCCAATACCTTAACACAAGGTTCGGGTGCCATCCTTAATATTGTTGGCACCTCGGGTATTACAGGCATAGCAGCTTCTGCCAATGCAAATACGGTAAGCTACAACAAAGGTGGTACGCAAACAGTAAAAGCCACAACATATCGTAATTTAATTCTGGACGGTTCAGCGTCAAAAACCACTACATCGGTAACGGTGAATGACACATTATTCATGCAGGGAAGTGCTACGGCAAGTGTAGCGCCAACATATGGTTCAGCTGCAACACTGGAGTACAATACAGCTACTGGACATAATGCAGGTGTAGAGTGGATCACTCCTTTTGTTGCAACAGGTGGAGTTGTGATTGCCAATACAGGTATTATCACCTTAAATGCGGCTAAACAAATTGGTAGCAATACCAACGTGCCGCTAACGATACAAAACGGTGCGACATTAAGTACTTCCGGGAGCAATTTCGGATTAACCTTTCATGGTGATTTTATAAATAACGGAACACTATCTGCTGGAAGTTCAGCAATAGTTATTGCCGGAACCGTTTCAAGTCATTCCATTGAAACAGTTACCACAACAGGTACTGTATCATTAACCAAAACATCAGGAACAGCAACTTTTACAGGAGCCATAAGTGGTGGTGCATTAACCATCAATGGTTCTGGTGGAACACTTAACCTTGGAAGCAGTCTTGCACATACTTTTAGCGGTGATGTTACTTTAACTGCAGGTACTTTAAATGGCGGAACGTCATCAACTTTGAATGTAACGTCATCTACAACTACTGCGTGGACAGGAACAGGTTCTAATTTTATAGCAAATACAGGAACTGTTAATTTTGACGGAACCACTCAAACCATTAATACATCAACCACTTTTAATAACTTAACGGTGAGTAACAGTGGTGTTAAAACCATGGCCGTTTCAATAACTGTGGACGGAACCTTAACCATTGGTGGGTCAGCAACACTTAGCATTGGAGCCAATACATTAACCTTGAATGGTGATTTCAGCGGATCAACAAGTAACCGTTTAACCGGAAGCAGTTCATCCAATCTTACTATTGATGGTTCGGGCACTATCGGAAATTTGTTTTTCGACCAGACCACACCCGGTACCACAAACAACATTGCAACTTTAACGGTGAATCGTTCAGTACAAACTATACCATTGGGTAATAATCTTGATGTAAGTACTTCATTAACGTTAACAGCAGGTAAGTTTGGCATCAATGGACAAACACTAACACTTAAAGGAAATATCGTTAATACAATTGCAAATTCATTAGTTGGTAGCACTGCTTCATCGTTAAACATTGCGGGAAGCGGAGCTATTAACTCTATCTTTTTTGACACAACGGTATTGGGCACGACCAACCTTTTGGCTAATCTTACTTTTAACCGTTCGAGCCAAACCATCACTTTGGGAAATGCATTAAACGTATCGGGAGTAGTAACTCCAACATCAGGAACGCTGGCATCAGCAGGTAACCTAACGTTGATATCAACGGCAAGCGGAACAGCACTTATTGATGATGGGGGTTGTACTACGTGTTCATATATTACCGGAAATGTAACTATCCAGCGCTACATACCTGCAGTAGCACGCAGATACAGATTTATGGGTAGCACTGTTCAATCGACAACACTTGCTGATTGGAAAAATGAAATTTATGTAACAGGAGCGGGAGGTGGAGCTAATGGATTTGATACTTCATCGACAAATTCTCCTAGTGTATACTCCTATAATGAATCCATTATTACCGGAAACCTGAATACCGGATGGATTGCATCGGGAACCGCTGCAGAAATATTAACTCCCGGTAAAGGATACCGAATTTTTATTCGCGGAGACAGAAGCGATCCTGCAAGATTAACGGGAACGGTAGGAGATCAAAATGAAGTGACGATGAATCTTGTTGGGGTTCCTAATCAGGGAAACATCACTGCACCGGTTTCATTTACATCTTCCGGAACAGCATCAAATGATGGCTGGAACTTGGTATCAAACCCGTATGCCGCACCCTATGATTGGAATGCACACTATGATGATTCTTCTACACACGGTCACCTTGAACCGGTTATCTGGATATTGAGCGCACAAAGCGGAGGATATGTTTCCTATAATGCATTTGCCGATGCAGGTAGTTTAACCAATGGAATTATTCCTGCAGGAGCAAGTTTTTGGGTAAAGGCAAATGCAGCTAATCCAACATTGATTTTTAAAGAACAATATAAAGTAACAAACAGTCCGGTTGCGTTATTTAAAACGAACGAAGGTGAGAACTTTAACATCAAGTTATATTACGATTCAATAACATATGATGATGTAACGATAAAATACATCAATGGCTCAACAAATATTTCGGATGCATACGATATCCGCAAATTGGCAGGGACAGTAACACTTTCGGCTTATGGAACCGATAATGTTCACCTTGCCTTAAGCAGCCGCCCGTTAGCAGCAACAGTTGATACCATTAAGTTATATGTAAGCGGAGCTGCAGGATCATACCAATTAAGATTTACCAATAGCAATGTTATTGCAATTGCCGATAATGTATTGCTGTTTGATACATACACATCAACAGTAACCGATTTAAAAGTAACCGATACATATCGTTTTTCTATTGTAAGTGGTGTAGTTGCAAGCACCGGGTTAAGCAGGTTTTATATTGTAGCCGGAAGTTCATCTTCATTACCGGTAAAATTATTACAGTTTACCGCGCGTAAAACAGATAACAAACAAGTGCAGTTAAACTGGGCTACCGCACAGGAAGTGAATAGCAAAATATTTGAAGTAGAGCGTTCAGTTGATGGCAAACAATTCACCGGCATTGCTACTGTGAATGCAGGCGGGAATACACATACATTAATCAACTATGAAGTAATGGACGAGCAACCGGCACGTGTAAATTACTATCGTTTGAAACAAGTGGATTTAGATGGAACAGTGACTTACTCTTCGGTGCAATATGTAATGATGGATGAAATTGCTGGAGCCAAATTGTATCCTGTACCGGCACATACCACACTTACTATTGAGCATACAAATGTATTGACCAATATCAGCATTTCAGATATCTCAGGAAGATTGTTAAGTACTCAAAGCGGATTCAGTACAACGGCTATCATTGACGTAAGTGCATTGGAAACAGGTGTGTATGTAATCGAATATGCTGATGAGTTGGGTCAAACGTACAAAGAGAAGTTTATCAAAGAATAAGCAAGCCTGATAATAGTCATTCCCATTAGCGTGAATAATACTAAATTCGCCCGTCCGAAAAAGACGGGCGTTTTTATTTTTAAAGTATGAGCACACAAATTCAAAACCTGATTAAAAGATACGAAGAGAAACAACCGGAAATTGTATTCGAATGGAAAGATTCGGAAACAGAAGCAGAAGGTTGGATAGTTATTAATTCTTTACGTGGTGGTAGTGCCGGAGGAGGTACACGCATGCGCAAAGGTTTGAACAAAGATGAAGTTGCGTCTTTAG
>JAZKGH010000077.1:0-15791 GCA_040386055.1 Bacteroidota bacterium | reverse complement strand
CTTGACTTGCTGGCCGAAGATTATGAAACCGGTAAGATCAAAAATGTAAATGACCTGCACACCGGAAATACGGTTATTGAAAATGTAAAACAAACCGTGATAGACCGAATTTATGCCGAAGGTTTTGTTTCGTATGAAATGTTGTTTGACGAAAAACCTCCTGCAAATAATTATTATGTATTGAAAAATAACAAGGCTGCAGTGTTATGCTATTTCAATGCTGAAAAAGAAAGTCTGGAACGTATTGACAAACGTAATGCCTATGGTATTAAACCTCGCAATGCTGAACAAACGTTTGCCATGCATGCAGTGCTTAATAAAAACATCTCATTGGTATCCATTCAGGGTGTGGCAGGAACGGGAAAAACATTGTTGGCATTAGCAGCAGCAATGGAACAAAAACAAGATTACCGTCAGATCTATTTAGCACGCCCGATTATTCCCTTGAGCAATAAGGACATTGGTTTTTTACCCGGTGATATCAAATCTAAAGTGAATCCATACATGGAACCACTGTGGGATAATTTAAAACTGATTCAAAACCAATGGAAGGAAACCGATAAGGAATACCAAAAAATTACCGACATGGTGAACCAGGAAAAACTCGTGGTATCACCATTGGCATATATCCGTGGACGCAGTTTATCCAATATCATTTTTATTATTGATGAGGCTCAAAACTTAACTCCACTTGAAGTCAAAACTATAATCACGCGTGCAGGCGAAGGCACCAAGGTTGTTTTCACAGGTGATATTTTCCAGATTGATACACCTTACCTCGATTCTCAGTCCAATGGTCTTTCTTATTTGATAGACCGTGTAAAAGACAATCCGATGTATGCACATATCACGTTGGAAAAAGGTGAACGTAGTGAATTGGCTAATCTTGCCAATACGTTATTATAATACCATTCTTGATTTGATTTTTCAAAAAACACTTCCCACGGGAGGTGTTTTTTATTTACAGTAGCGAAAGTGATTTAATTCATTCAACAAAGTGCATAATTGAACTGTTCCGCATGAAAACGTGATGCCCGTCAAGTTTTCAAAAAGTAAAAGATAGTTCCTTTGCAGTCGGTATTCATACAAATTATTATTTACCGCAAAATGACTACACAACATACCTTTCACATCCCCGTTTTGGGCTTAGCTTATTCTATCGATACCCCCGTTAAAGTTGCACGTTTTGGAATTTCTTCCGTAATGTCGGTTGTGCAGGATGAATTGGTAGAACAGATGCGACAGTTTCACTCCGCCAAAAACAATATTGCCTTCCATCCTGTTTTCAAAACAACATTTGATTACCGCGCCAAACGGATTACCGAATACTTGAATCTTGTCAAAGAGTTAGTCAATAAACAGATTGATATACTTAAGCTCGAATCCTTTACAGCAGGAACCGAAATCACCAAATACTTTACGCTGTTACCTGATCAAAATATTTTGAAAAAAGCATACTTCAGTATGCTGCAGGCAACCAATAAGGAGCAGCTATATCTTCAACAGCAACTACGCGATCATATTCTTCCGGGCAGTATTGATGTAAACATCATGACTAAAATTGATGGTAACAACTACCACGCAGATGTGAAGGATATGGATTCCGAATTATTCTCGGATGCAATGGCGGCATTACGTGGCTATGCGAACAGTACGTTAGAATCATCCGTTATTTTTTCGGCAGGTTTAAACCCAAAGTTGTATTCCTACCTTGAAACCTTCCCCGACTTTTTCCCCGACCCGCAACAAAATATTCGCAAACGTGTGATTATAAAAGTGAGTGATTTTCGCTCAGCTTCTATTCAGGGAAAATTTCTCGCAAAAAAAGGCATCTGGGTATCCGAATTCAGGATTGAATCGGGATTGAATTGCGGAGGACATGCCTTTGCTACGGATGGTTATTTATTGGGGCCCGTACTGGAAGAATTTAAAGAGAAACGCAACGAACTTATTCAAGAATTAACAGACATGACGAATGCAGCCTTGCTGGCAAAACACAAACCGGCATTGGCCAATAGTGAGACCATTCGGTTTACCGTACAAGGTGGCATAGGCACAGCAGCTGAGGATCACTTTTTACGTACCTATTATGGTATGGACGCAACAGGCTGGGGTAGTCCATTTTTATTGGTTCCCGAAGCCACCAATGTAGATACCGGAACATTGAATGATCTCGCCAGCGCAACTCAGGATGATTACTACTTAAGCGGAGCGTCTCCATTGGGAGTACCCTTTAATAACTTTCGGAAAAGTTCGGCCGAAAAACAACGTCTCACCCGTATTGCCAATGGTAAACCCGGCAGTCCTTGTTTGCGTAAACATTTAAGTTTTAATACTGAGTTTACAACCAAAACATTGTGCACTGCATCGCGCAAATATCAAAACCTGAAAATTCGTGAATTGAATACGCAGCATTTAGCACCTTCGGTTCACAAACAAAAGCTTGACGATATTACTGAAAAAGACTGTTTATGCGAAGGTCTTTCGGCTGTAGGTTATCAACTGAATGATCTGACTCAAAAGCTTAACATACATGCTATAACCATTTGTCCCGGGCCGAACCTTGCTTATTTCTCCGGGGTATTTAGTCTTCATCAAATGGTTGATCATATATACGGCAGAATGAGCATTTTAAACAATGTAGAGCGACCTCATATGTTTGTAAACGAGCTCAAAATGTATGTTGACTACCTTCAAAAAGATCTTAAAAAAATAACAGAATCGCTTACAACCAAACAGGTAAAATATTTCACCTCATTCAAACAAAATTTGTTGAATGGGATTCTGCATTATAAAGAATTGGATGAACTCAAACCGTGGTTTGGGTTGTTGGAACATTATGCAACAAAACTCCATGAGATTACGATTGAAAATACCACACCAGTATTCGTGCACTAAAACTTCGGTTTTTTCACTTTAAGCTTCACCCGTTCCGTTTTCACCGTTTGCATCATACCCGATTCTTCATAATGGATATACATTTTATATTGCAACGTATTGCCCTTGTTGAGTTGTGTTAAAACCGTTTCACTTAAACAATGTGTTTGAAATAGCAATGGGTACACCTGTCCTTGTTGCAATTGAATTGTTTCCGATTGCGGTAATTGGTTGTCACAGCCGGCAGGTTCTTCATCCATGAATACATCTTTGTGATAAAAAGAAACAAAGTTTAAGGGTATAGAAGACAACAGATCATCAGCTGTATGTGGTGCATTGAGTTGCCGTAACGACCTCCGTTTATCAATGGTTAATGAAACTGTGTGATCAGTTGCATTCGTCAGCTTGAAACGCAACACTAATGCACCATCCTGCACATAGGAACTATCAGGAAGCAATTGAACCTGCGCTGTGGTTGAAACAGCAAGTAAGAAAAACAATATAAGCATGTATACTCTCATACTTATGACTTCAGTATAAAGGATTGGTAGGATTTTCCTTCAACAGCCGACACGTGAGTAACGCCCCGAATGGCATTGGTTAAAAATACAGCATCGGCATCCAGCAATTGTTCCAAACTAATCACTGTTTCATGTACTTCGTAATCGGCATGGCGGAGTTGTTCAAGTGTATGCTCCCGCATCACACCGGCTACGCAGCCTTCAGTGAGTGAGGGTGTGTTTACGATTTCGTTTTTTACAATAAAAATACTGGAACTTGTTGTTTCACAAACACAGCCATGTTCATTCAAAATGATAGCATCATCCCACCCTTTTTCTTTCGCGAAAATGCCGGCCATTACATACAGCAATGCATTGCCGCTTTTTATGGATGACAGTTCATTACAGGGTTTATAATTATCGGTGTAAACACCAATTTTTACAGTATTTTTCGAGGGTATTGTTAAAGCAAATGCTTCTGCAAAATAGTGAGTGCTATTATCCTTTGGAATATAAAATCCATCGGCATTTCGGTGCAACACAAACCGAACCCGTGCTGTTTGCAATTGTGATGACTGCAGGCATTGTTGTACCGTTTGCTCAAACATACCCATTGTTAAGTCTGTATCAAACTTTAACAACTGGGCACTTTGTTTCAATCGTTTATAATGCAACAACATCAGCTGCGGAATACCATCCGTAACCTTTATCGTTTCAAATATCAAATCACCGTAGATAAAAGCTCTGTTCATTTTTTCCATTCCAAGTACGTTGTTGGCTATTGGCCTTTAGCTGTTGGCCGCTTCCAATAAACATTTACAAATAAAGTCATTGCAAATGCCATTATGTAACGAAGATGATGAATGTACCCCAAATAAGCTAACCGCCAAAGGCCAACAGCTAACCGCAATTTTAAGTCATCGTGCACAACTTTTTATCCTTAGCTTAAAACTCTTTCAAAACCAACTCCTTACATTATTTGTTATTACCTACAAAAGGTGAACAGAAAAGCGAGGACTATTGTCATTTTCTGCTACATTTGCCCGTCTAAATTTACTATCAATTAATTGTAATTATATCAAGATGAAAAAAGTGTTTATCGTTTCTGTAGCTCGCACTCCGGTTGGAACATTTGGAGGTGCGCTTTCAGGGTTTACAGCTACCCAATTAGGTTCGATTGCTATTAAAGGTGCTTTGCAAAAAGCCAATATCGCTCCTGATGCCGTAAATGAAGTATATATGGGTTGTGTATTGCAAGCCGGCTTAGGTCAGGCTCCTGCAACTCAGGCCATGATTTTTGCAGGCATTCCAAATTCAGTACCTTCAACTACCGTAAATAAAGTTTGTGCTTCGGGGTCAAAAGCAATCATGCTGGGTGCTCAAAGCATTATGCTGGGTCAGAATGATGTAGTGGTTGCCGGTGGTATGGAAAGCATGAGCAATGTTCCTTATTACTTAGACAAAGCCCGTAACGGTTACCGTTTAGGACATGGTCAGATTACTGATGGGTTGATGAAAGATGGTTTGTGGGATGTATACAATGATTTTCACATGGGTAATGCAGGTGAATTGTGTGCCCGTGAGAATAACATCAGCAGAGAAGAGCAGGATGCATTTGCCATTGAATCCTACGAAAGAGCCAAAGCAGCATTCGCCAAAAATGCATTCAACAATGAAATCGTTCCGGTAGAAATTCCTGTTCGCGGCAAAGATCCTATCATCATGAAGGAAGATGAGCAGTACACTAAAGGAAATGCCGAAAAAATGAAAACATTAAAACCCGTTTTCGATAAAGCTGGTAGCATTACAGCAGCCAATGCATCTCCGTTAAGCGATGGTGCTTCAGCATTTGTGTTGATGAGTGAAGAAAAAGTAAAAGAGCTGGGCTTGAAACCGATTGCCGAAATCATTGGATTTGCAGATGCCGCTCAGGCACCTGAATGGTTTACAACCACTCCTTCTCTTGCTATTCCGAAAGCATTGAAAATGGCCGGAATTGAAGCAAAAGATGTTGATTACTATGAATTGAATGAAGCATTTGCGGTAGTAGGAATCATCAACAATAAATTATTGGGATTGGATCCTAAAAAAGTAAATGTTTACGGTGGTGCAATTGCATTGGGCCATGCATTGGGAAGCAGCGGATCACGTATTTTAGCTACCCTTACGTCTATTCTTCACAACGAAGGAGGCAATATTGGTGTTACCGGTATCTGTAACGGTGGCGGTGGCGCATCGGCTATTGTAATCAAAAAAGTGAATTAATCAGGTTTATACGTATACCGAAAACGCGGCTCTCAATGAGGGTCGCGTTTTTTATTTATAATGGCTTAAACAGCTTAATTTTCCAATCGAATGAAGGTTGTGTATAGATAATTGTATCGGTATGGTGCTCGCATCATGCCGATTTTTATTTTTGCAGGTATGAAATACCTATTTGCACTCCTACTGGTTTATTCCATCAGTTGTAAAGCTCAGCAGCTTGATTCATTAACCCTCGATACACTGAACGACCTTCAGATCCGAATGACCGGACTGGGAGAACGGATGATCTTATCTTACGATGAAAAAGAACGCCTCACCAGCGGCTATCATTTTCTCAAACACATGAACTATGCACTGCGTGTTAAAGGCTCCTATTATTACACTTTTGATTCACTGAAATCCGTTTCTATTGTAAACTCTCCCGACAATGCATTTCGGATTATCACGTGGAACCTGGTGTTGAACAATGAACGTTTTCACTATTATGGTGTGATTCAACTCAACCCCGAATACATCAAAACTATAAAAGACACTGCTAATCTTCGTCCCTTCTACCCACTCATTGACCGTTCGGAACAAATTAAGAATGTATTGGATACTACGGTAGATCAAAATTTTTGGTGGGGCGCTAACTATTACAAGATCATTCCAGTAAAATATAAAAAGCAAACGTACTATACTTTATTGGGCTGGAACGGGCACACTGCCATAAGCAATAAGAAGGTTGTTGAATCTTTGTATTTCGAAAACAATAAACCCAAATTCGGGGCAGCCATCTTTGATTTAAACTATAAGAAGCCTATTAAACGTATGGTGTTTGAATTTGCCAACAATGCAACCATGACATTACGTTATTCTGAGAAAAAAGGATACCTCATTTATGAAAGTGTAGTACCCACAAGGGTGCAAGATCAAGGCCACCCCGAGACCTATTTGCCGGATGGCAGTTATGATTTCCTGTTGTTTAACAAAAAAACCGGTATCTGGGAAAAACAACAAGGCATTCTAAAAGACTTTGATTTGTTGAAATAATCTGTGTTATCAAATTATTAAAGCACCTTAAATTGTCATTAACTACCTTGCATTCTCAATTGTAAAGCCGAATTTGCAGCTGTATATCAAACGACATGATTCAGTATTTCAAGACCATCAAAAATAAACTCGAAGAAATTGACGCGGTTGAAAAAGACTGTTGGATCAATATTACCAATCCGAGTTCAAAAGAAATTGAATACCTGTCGCAAAAACTACTTGTTCCCACTGATTTCCTGATTGACCCACTTGATGTGGATGAAAGTGCACGTACCGAGCAGCACAAAAACTGCATGCTCATTGTACTCCGTGTCCCTGTGGACTTGGGTTGGGAAGTTGAACATCCATTTATTACCATTCCTGTGGGTATTATTTTGAAGCGTGATTTGATTATCACCGTATGTAGTAAACCCACCGAAGTGATTCAAACGTTAATTGAATCACGCGTGCGAAATTTCTACACTGAAAAGCGAGAACGTATGGTGATGCAAATTTTCCTGCGCTCTTCCATTTTGTATTTACGTTACCTCAAAAACATCAACAATAAAGCAGACGAAATTCAACTCACACTGCACAAAGCAACCCGTAACCGCGAATTACTCCAACTACTCAACTTTGAAAAAAGCCTGGTGTACTTCACTACTTCGTTAAAGTCAAATGAACTCATGATGTACAGGCTGCAGCGATTATCGCTCCCTGCTTTAAAAACGGAATTGGATGAAGACCTTGTAGAAGATGTAACAACTGAAACTAAACAGGCCATCGAAATGGCCAATATATATAGCAATATTCTCGGAAACATGATGGGTGCACACTCTTCCATTATTTCCAATAACTTAAATATTACCATTCGTTTTCTTACTTCAGTAACCATCATTTTGTCACTCCCCATTTTGGTAGCGAGTTTGTATGGTATGAATGTGGAGTTACCCTTTGAACACCATCCGCATGCATTCTGGATTGTGATGGGCATAGCCGTAGGCTTATCGATCATCGGGGTCCTTTATTTCCGGAAAAAGAATTTGTTTTAACAAGAGCATATTCGAACGAACATCCATGTCTTGTGTAATGATGTATCATCATCCCTAAAGGGATTGCCTATTTGTCGATTCCCGTGTCCCGATAGGGACTTAGGTGATACTGCTTAGCGAAACGCTGCAATGATATCATCTCTCCACACCAGCACAAAAACACCTGCTACACTAATAACAGCAGCAATAAACGATCTGACCTCTATCTTTTCCTTCCCTAATAAAAACGCCCAGAGTATCACGGAAATAGGCAACAGGGAAAAGATGGTTTGTGCGAGCGAAACTTCAAGCAATGATGCTGCATACAGCGACATACTCACTCCCATCACCGGACCGAATAATGTTCCTATTAACACCGGCTTCATTATCTTTTTAGAGAAAGCGATTGCTTTAAATTCGGTTACCAAATCTGTTTTAAAAATACCTGCTGCATAAATTACTGTTGTTGCGATCACCATTCTAATCCATGTAGCATGTAAGGGCATCAGCTTTCCATATTCAGCATCCAGTATCAGTCCTTTTTTAGCAAACACCAAGCCGAATCCCTGACCTAATGCAGCAAGTGTAGCATAAATAAGTCCTTTTGTTAACTGTTCGCGGTTAATGGAATCGTCCTGCTGTTTGCGATTGGCCTGAATAAACCAGATGATACCCGATACGGATATAACAATACCAATAATCCCAATGAGGTTGATAGACTCTCCCAACAAAAAATACCCCCCAAGTAAAGCCGCTCCGGGAGCAAACGTATTAAACAAACTTGTACGACTGCTGCCCATAATTTTAAATGCAGCAAAAGCAAAATGATCTCCTATACTTAATCCCAACACCCCCGAAATACCTAACCACAGCCAGTGTGCAGGTAACGGTTTAGAGAATAATGTGATGAGCGAAACATCTCCGATGAAACAGGTTAGAATGGTGAGCAGTACCGCTGCAAATAATAACCTTACACGGTTAATGGATTTAGGGGCGTATAGGGTTGAAGCCTTCGTAAATGAAAACGTCCCCACAGTCCAGCAACAGAGTGTAATGAATGCCGCTATAAATCCAAAGGAAGTACTCATCTCAGTCTATATTCATCTGTCATATCCGGAACTTCAATATTAGTGAGCCCCATATCTTCCAATGTATCTTTCATCGCAATAAGGTTCTTTTCATCGCCATGCACCAAAAATATTTGTTTGAGTTGTTGCGGATTGCATGCTTTGATATAATTTAATATCTCTTCTTTTCCGGGATGCGAGCTAAACACATCTGTTGATGCGATTTTCGCATAAATCATGTATTCCTTGCCTTTTATACTGATGCTGCGTTGCCCTTGTAACAAGCGGTACCCCAGCGTTCCTTCGGCACAGTAACCGGCAATCAAAATGGTGCTGAAAGGATTTTGAATATTGTTTTTAACATGCTCCTGTATCCGTCCTCCTTCAACCATTCCAGCTGCCGAAACAATGATACACGAATCAGAGTAGGCCATGATTTGTTCATGCTCACTGTAATCATCAATCCAATGGAGGCCTTCAAAATCGAACAGGCTTTTATATTCCTTCAAAAATCTTGTTGCATCAGCATTTAACAATTCCGGATGTTGTTCGTATACATGTGTTGTGCGAATAGCCAGCGGACTGTCCACAAACACCTTTACATCAGGCAGCAATCCTTTTTTTGCCAAACGATTTAATACATGCACAATAGATTGCGTTCTACCCACACTGAATGCAGGTATAATCAATCGTCCTCTGTGTTTAATAATCGTTTCATCAATGAACTTCATCAACTCCTCTTCGGCAGGCAAGGTTGCAGTGTGAATCCTTCCTCCGTATGTTGTTTCTGTTACAAGGTAATTGATATCTTTAAATGGAACGGGTATACGAATCAGCTCTGCATTATTACGTCCAAGGTCTCCTGTAAATCCGATACGCTTGCGTTCACCGTTTTCCATTACGTTTATCACTACACTTGCAGCGCCTAATAAATGTCCGGCTTCGATTAATTCAATACTCACTTCTTCATTAATAGAAAAGGCTTGATTAAAATGTAATGTCACAATTCGATCCATCATCAACTCTACTTGTCGGTCAAAGTAAATAGGTTTGGGAATGAGGTGACGTTTTTGAATCCGTGCCCGGGCCAGTTTTCCCTTATATTCCTGCAATTGAATATTGGCACTATCAAACAATAAAAATTTGGTAAGTTCCGAAGTTGCCGGTGTACACAATATCTTCCCCTGAAATCCCCTATCCACCAAAGCCGGTAAGTTTCCGGAATGGTCAATATGTGCATGTGTTAAAATGACCAGATCAATATCCTGCGGACGAAAAGGAAACTCAAAAGCCGCTTCATTCAATTCACGCTTCTGATCATAGTTCATTCCACAATCCACCAATATATTGTACCCATTGTCCAAGGTAAGCATATGCATACTCCCCGTTACCTGCTTCGCTGCTCCCCAAAAAGTTATTTTCATTCCCTGATATATTCTCGTTAATCGTTAATTATTCCTGCAAAAGTCACGTATTAAACACAATATTCATAATTTCGCCTTATGCAGATTCATCTTTTGAATACAAACAACTCTTTACTCATGCAGTTTGTAGCTGAGTTACGGGATATTCACATTCAAACCGACAGAGCACGGTTCCGCAAAAACATTGAGCGTATAGGCCAGATCATGGCTTATGAGATCAGTAAAAAACTGGAGTGGAAAGATGTAACCATTACCACACCATTGGGCACTCATCAGTCACAACAACTTGCAGAACAACCTGTGCTGGCTACCATTCTCAGAGCAGGGCTCTCCATGCATCAGGGTTTACTTGAGTTTTTTGACCATGCTGACTGTGCCTTCATATCGGCTTACAGAAAACACCGCAATGATTCTCATGATTTTGATATTGTAGTGGAATACCTTGCCTGTCCCGATATTGAAGGAAAAACATTGTTATTGATAGACCCTATGTTGGCAACCGGCCAATCCATCGAGCTCACCTATAAAGCCATTCTGCAGCGTGGCACTCCAAAACATTTGCATATTGTCAGCTTAATTGGCAGTGCCGATGGTGTAAATTATTTAAAAGAGAAGTTACCGGATGCTACCTTGTGGCTTGCCGATATGGATGATAAACTTAACGAAGATGGATATATTATTCCGGGATTGGGCGATGCGGGGGATTTGAGCTTTGGGGAGAAGATTTAAGCATTCAGATACGGGATACCGGATGCAAGATACCGGATGCAAGATACCGGCATCTGGTATCCGGCATCTTGATAAATAGAAAGCGTAATGAAAAAATTAATACTAATAACGATAGTCCTGCTTATAAGTTCTCAGCTGGTATTTGCTCAAAAAGCTGAACTGGTTGACCGTAACTGGATCACGCAGATGAGCCAAAACAAAAGCGATACTACCTATGTGATTAATTTTTGGGCTACATGGTGTAAACCTTGCGTAGAGGAGATTCCTCATTTTGAAAAACTGAATGCTACGTACAAAAACCAAAAAGTAAAAGTAATCATGGTAAGTTGTGATTTTAAAAAGCAGCTGGATACGAGAGTACTTCCATTTATCAAAAACAAAAAAATGGAATCAACCGTTGTGTTTATGAATGAATCCAATCCCGATAACTGGATTAATAAAGTAGACAGCAAATTCAGCGGGGCGATACCTGCTACTTTAATCATTAACGGAAGTAAAGATTTCAGGTATTTTAATGAAGGTGAAACTACCTACGAAATATTAGAAAACATTGTTAAACCCTTGATTCAATAAATATGAAAAATGTATTTTTAGCAGTATTGACTGCGTGTGTGATGCTATCCTCTTCTTTCACAGCGACCGATGATGTAGGTTACAAAATAGGGGATCTGGCTGCCGATTTTAAACTCAAAAATGTAGATGGAAAAATGGTGAGTCTGGCCGATTACAAAAAGGCTAAAGGATTCATTGTAGTTTTTACCTGCAACCACTGCCCTTTTGCACAGGCGTATGAGCAACGCGTGATTGACCTTCATAACAAATATGCAACAAAAGGATTTCCGGTGGTAGCCATCAATCCAAATGATAAAACCCGCGCACCTGAAGACTCATATGAAAATATGGTGATACGTGCCAAAGACAAAAAATACCCTTTTGCTTACGTATATGATGAAACACAGGAAATTGCCAAAGCATATGGAGCGGCCCGCACTCCACACGTTTATATTTTAAGCAAAACAAAAGCCGGTACTAAAATAGAATATATAGGTGCTATTGACGATAACAGCGAAGAACCCAAAGACGTTACCGAAAAGTATGTGGAGAATGCTGTTAATGCATTATTAGCCGGCAAGCCTGTAGCTAAAAACAGCACGAAAGCCATCGGCTGTACCATTAAATGGAAGAAATAGTTTTAGAATAGAAATCCTACTGTAAGCCCCGCACGCACACCATAACCACGGATATAGGTGTTGGGAATTCCATCACCGATAACCACATCCCCGGTTTTGGTAATGGATTTGTTGGAAGCCATAAGAATTGAATACACAGGACCCGCAAACAAATCAAATACGACTCTGTTTTTAAACACAAATTGTTTACCTACTACGACTCCCAAGCCCAATGAATGGTAAGTATACAATTCGTTATATGCAATCGTGTATGAATAAGGAGCCGTTGATGTATAAATTCTATCTACAATATCTCTATGGTATTCATAATACATATATCGGGCGAAAGGTGCTATATATACTCCCGAAAGTCCGCGACCGTTTAACACGAAACGGTACTCCGGTACAATGGTAACTCCTTTTGTCAGTTGATTATTTACATCAAAGGATGAAGAACCTCCATATGTTGATGGGCCTGTATTCGTGGTACTACCATATGAATCAAAATCAGTATAAGTCATCGTTAATTGAAAACTTGCATCATTGGAGAGCACATGCTGCCAGGCCAGATTTACAGTTCCATAAAACGGACTCAGTAAGTTAATTTTGAGTGCATCGGTTCGTTCTACTCTGTTGAGCGACTGTAGAACCTTAGTATCCTGCGCAAGTACAGAGAATGAATGAAAGATTAATGACATGAAAACAACAAAATAATTACGCATATTATGGATTATGTGAGTGGTGAGGTAAAGTTAGAATAAAAAACCTAAAGTAACACCAAGTCTTAGCCAACCACCATTAAACACAGGCAGGTACTTATTGCCTACAGATTGGTTGTTAACAAATAGTCTGCTGTATACAGGGCCTGCGAAAGCATCGAAACTAATACGATTGGCCGCAACCAGTTGATATCCAAAAACGATTCCTGCACCACCAACCTGTATGTTGATATCGTTCCTTAAACGTACCGATGGTAAAGGCCAATATTGCTGATAACGTAAAAAGGGTTGTACAAACCACCCTGCCGGGAATTGTTTGGTGAGGTAAAACCTATAGTTAGCCGTTAGACCTCCTCCTCTTACATCCGATTGTTGATTAAAGATTTGTCCTGAAAAATAAAATGCTTCCAATTGAAACGAGCTGTTTTCATCCAGTCGTTTTTCATAATGTACATTCAAGGTACCAACAAACGGACTGAGCAAGCTGACTTTCAAAATATGTGCGTGGTCTTGCTCTCCTGTTGCGGATAAGCCATTGGGACGCTGTGCATACGCAATGCCAGCCAAACAAATACTTATAGTCAAAAGAATTGCTTTCACTTTAAAACAATTATTCACAGGCATATTGAATACACGTTTTGTTGAAAAATGAATTAACCGATGGCCTCGTTCAAATCAGGTAATTTCCCCAATTGTTTTAAGTATGCAATATGTGATTGCAGAGCCATTCCAAACGTCCTATTTTCCAAGTAAGGAACCCCATACTCTGCTGCCGCTTGTTTTACAATAGCGGATATGGCCGGATAATGCACATGAGATACCTTTTGAAATAAGTGATGTTCAATCTGATAATTTAATCCGCCAACATACCATGAAAGCAAACGGCTATCAGGTGCAAAGTTCACAGTTGTATTTAACTGATGAATAGCCCAGTCGTTTTCGATGATGCCATGTTCATTTGGAACAGGATGAGCGGTGTGCTCAAGTGTATGTGCCAACTGAAACACTGTGGTAAGAATCAATCCGGCAAAAAAATGCATTACAGTAAAGCCTATAAAAACCTGATAAAAAGGCAAACCAAAAACAACAACTGGCATCACCCACATCATTAAAAAATATACGACTTTGACAGCTATGATCTTGGTTAGAATAGTAATGTTTTCCCTAGGTGAATGTGGATTTACACCATTTCGGGTAAATTGGGCAAACTGAATAAAGTCTTTTGCAAAAGCCCAATAAAAGGTTAACAACCCGTAAAAGAAAAATGCATACATCCACTGAAAACGATGAAACTTCTTTTGAGGAGTATCCGGTGAAAACTTTAATACCAACCTGTCTGAAATATCATCATCCATGTGAGTAATATTGGTGTAAGTATGATGCAAAATATTATGTTGCAGTTTCCAGTTGAATACGGAACCGCCAATTAAATTCAGGGAATGTCCTACCCAAAAGTTCACATGTTTGTTAGCCGAATAAGCTCCATGATTGGCATCATGCATTATACTCATTCCTATACCAGCCAGTGCAACACCCATGAAAATCCATAAAAGCAAAATCCAACCGAAACTAACCGGAAGTGTAAGTATAAGCACAAATGACCCTAGATAAGCCGTTAATAAAACAATGGTCTTCAATACCATTTGTCCATTGGCGTATCTCGACAATTGATTAGTCTCAAAATAAGCATCCACACGTTTCCTAAGATCCGCATAAAAGCCTGTTTTGTGTTTATCTACAAATTTGATTTGACCTTTGAGTTGCATTCTGTTATTAATTATAGGCAAGATAGGCTTTCGGCAAGTATAACCCACCTTCCCTTTTCAAAATATGACAATAATCAAAGCAATAATTCCACTTAGTTAATCTTCCTGCAAGGTTTATTTATGGGCTTCCACATCCTCTCGGATTTGAGATTTCGGATTTAACCTTTCATTCGCAATCAATCCAGATAGCTATCGGGACCGCAATCCACATTTCTCATCGTCCTCCAAAAATTGAACTCCCAACCCTAATCATATTAGAGCCCTCTTCAATAGCAATCTTGTAATCACCACTCATCCCAAAGGATAAAATTGAGAATTGAGAGTTACGAATTAAAAATTGTAACTCTTCGAATGCAGATTTGAGTAGTCTGAACTCTTTACGAATTTGGGCTTCATCTTCTGTGAAGCTAGCCATTCCCATCACCCCTTGAATGGAAACATTTTTCATTGACTTAAATGAATCGCTGTTGAGTAGCGCTTTTGCCTCATCCAAATCCAGTCCGAATTTTGTTTCTTCTTGTGCAATGTGGAATTGCAGTAAACAATTAATCACCCGGTTATTTTTCTCACCCTCCTTATTGATTACTTCCAGCAACTTAAGTGAATCAACTGCATGAATAAGATGTACGAACGGAGCAATATATTTTACCTTATTGCTTTGCAAATGCCCTATAAGATGCCATTCGATGTCCTTTGGTAGTTGATCATACTTTCCTGACATTTCCTGCACTTTATTTTCACCAAAAGCACGTTGACCTGTTTCATAGGCTTCCATAATAAGCTCTACGGGCTTGGTTTTGCTCACTGCAACCAATTTTACGTGAGGCGGTATTTCTTCTAGTATTTTTCGGATATTTGCGCTAACCATATTATTTCTATACAACGTGCAAAAATATCTTTATCTGTCCATAATACTATTGCTTTTTGCGTGCGCTCCCGAAAAACCGGAACCACCATCAGATGCCCTCAACCAGGGCCAAATGAGTGATATCCTTGCTGAAATGCATTTAGCTGATGTTATTGCAAGTGGTCGCGTGGGGAATAGCGACAGCATCAACCAAACTGCTGTAAACTACCGCGAGTGGATCTACAAAAAATACCACACCAATCACGAACAGTTTACCGAAAGCTTCAACTTCTATAAAGAACATCCCATATTGATGGATTCCATATACGCAGAAGTCATCACCAAACTCAGCAATAAAGAAACGTTGTACCGTGGGAAATAAAATG
>JAZKGH010000076.1:0-13269 GCA_040386055.1 Bacteroidota bacterium | reverse complement strand
TGCCCCGTTAAACGTTTTTTTGCCGATAGAAAATACGGTTGCTCCTGCTCCGCTATCCGTTACATAATCATCTGCCGAACGGGTTTTACTTAAACCAATTACCTTAAAACGTTCGAAAGCATTTTGACCTTTATATTCGCTCATCGCGCCTGAAATTTGGGTTAAACCCATTCCGTCACCTATAAGAAAAATTACCTTTTTAGGGTTGGTTACTTTTTTATGCGTAAACGAAACAGATACTACCCCAATTGCTAAAAGTGCAACAAGAGATACCGAAAGAATTACTTTTTTCTCCATTCAGCAAAAGTAGAAAAGTTTCGGGGTGATTATTGAGTTATTTGTTATTGGGTTATTACGTTATTGTATACTTAAAGTTACGGGTTGTTTATTGCGGGTTGTCTCACTGAGTTCATCGAAGTGTTTCTCGCGGCAATCTTTTCAGTTAAGGACCTCGCTATCGGGATAGCATGACATCCGTTCTAATCAATTAACTCCACTTATCTACACATCTGGTCATCTGCATTTACACATCTCTTCAAGTTAACTCATAGTACTTCCCGGGTAATGTTCGAATCAATCCTTTAAACTCCATCTCCAATAATTTTAGGGAAAGATTACTTGCATCAATTTGCAGTGCGAAAGCAATTTCATCAATACCCGCTTTGGTTTTGTTCTTAATAAAGGAATAGATCTCGAGGTCAACCAAAGAAAGATCGAGAGGTAATATTTGCTGAGCCTTGGGTTTGGGCTTAGTATTATTCCATCCCATCAGGTAATACAAATCATCCGCATTTGTAATCAGTGTGGCTTTATTCGACTTAATCAATTTATTGCATCCTTTACTGTATTCATCATTTACACGGCCGGGAAAAGCTGCCACGTCTTTATTGTATTCATTTGCCAGTTCAGCCGTAATCATCGCACCTCCTTTCTCAGCAGTTTCGATCACTACCAATACATCACACAAGCCTGCCACAATTCGATTACGTTTTGGAAAATTTTCACGATCGGGATTGCTTCCGCTGATAAACTCTGTGAGCAAGCCTCCGGTTTCTACCATCTTTTTTGCCGTAGTTGTATGTTGTGACGGATATATCCGATCCAGTCCATGCGCCAGCACACCTACCGTTGGTAGCTTGTATTTCAAGGCATCGCGGTGGGCATGTATATCAATTCCATAAGCCAATCCACTTAAAACCAAACACCCCGTTTCGGCAAGTTGCTCTACCAGATTCGCAACACACGTTTTACCATATTCACTGGCTTTACGAGTTCCTACAACACCTACAATTTTGGGATTGTTCAGGTTTCCTTCCCCTAAATAATATAGCATTACAGGAGCATCTTCAATTTGTTTTAAACGTTTTGGATAGCCCTTTTCCAAATAAAAAAGTGGTTGAACTTTATGTTTTTCAATAAACAAAATCTCTTGTTCAGCGCGCTTGAAATCTTTAAAAGTATAAACTGCCGAAGCTACTTTTTCTCCTACTCCCGGGATTTTGAGCAGGTGTGATTTTTTGGCGCGGAACACTTCTTCTACACCACCACAATAACTAATAAGATTTTTGGCAAGCACATCGCCAACACCCGGAATTAGGGTAATGGCTATCTGGTGCAAGAGGGTTAGGGGTAATTGCTCTTTCATAGGACGGAAAAGGTACAAAAAGGATTGAAAACAAAAAACCCCGCTTCAATTGAAACGGGGTTTTAATTAGAAAATACCTTGTGCAATGAGGTATGGAATGAGCAACCACAATAATCCTTTGATTAAAAAGAAAAGGAAGCCTACGACTCCAATTCGTTTAAACCATGTTTTGAATGTTCTTTTATCAGTCATAACTTTTACTGATACATTTCCCATACTAATTTGAAATTACCTGATATACTTTAAAATCACTCGTCATTGGTGGTGTTTTACCCTCTTCCTTTGCCTTACGTATATCTTCAAATCCACGTTTATGTCCTTCAATAAATGCAGGTGAAGTTGTCCATGTTTTAAATGCTTCTTCACTGTCCCAATGACTTACAATTAAATATGATTCACCCGGTTTGTTCGGTTTTAATACTTGCATATCCACAAATCCCGGCATGGTATCAATGGCGTGTGCACGTGTGGCGAAAAGCTGTTCAAACCGCTCTGTATAATCCAATTCGCACTGGATGTAATTAATAGCTACAAATTTTTTGTTCATGTTATTTTTAGGTTATCCGGAGCAAATATATTTATTATTTATAATTAGTCTAAATATAAATAATATATTTGTCACCGAAATTTTACAACTCAATTTTTAACCCAAAACGAACATGATCAACAAAACATTACTCCTTCTCGTGTTATTAAACATAACACATTTAACAGAAGCTCAGAACATTGCATCAAAATCCAAAGCAACTACACAAGCACCGTCAAACTTGGAATTGGATAAGACCTTTATCAAAAAAATGTGTGGCATCTATAAAGTAACCTTTGATTTTGCCGAAACCTTTGCAACAGACAGTGCCTATAAATACTACCCAAGATATAAAGAGTGGGGAATTGAATATGTATTTGTAGCGGAAGAAACCCCACGCAAAATTGTATTGCAACATCTGCTAATTGCTAACGATTCTATTATTATTAAACACTGGGCTCAGGAATGGGTATATGAAAATACCGAACTTTATAGCTACTACCGCGATAACGAATGGATCTTGAAAAATATCACGGCTCAACAAGCAAAAGGAACGTGGACTCAAAAAGTTTACCAGGTAGATGACAGTCCACGCTACGAAAGTTATGGAACCTGGATACACGTAGATGGAAAACATTATTGGGAAGGTTCAGCATTTGCACCGCTTCCTCGTAGAGAGTACACCAAACGTAATGATTATAATGTAATGGGAAGAAACAGCCGCATGGAGATTTATGATAACGGCTGGGCACTTATTCAGGAAAATGAAAAAATTGACCGTAAAAACGGAATTGATAAAACGCTTTGCTGGGAGAAAGGAATTGAGCGTTTCTGGGCCGGTAACTACAACGCAACTCCGGCCATTAAATGGTGGAACAAACAAGAAAACTACTGGGCTGATGTAAGAAAAGCGTGGGATGAAGTGTACGTTAAATACCCAACCTTAAAGATAAAACCATCAGTAGATCGGAAAAGATTATTTGACGTACTTTTCGAACTAGGCGAAAAATCTTGTCAAAACAATGATTATAAACAAGGGAAAGCCAAAGCAGAAATTGATGCGGTAATTCTATCCTTTATTACAGCCAGCTAAATTGAGTTGATAAAGTGATTAGTTGATAAGGCTATTGATTCTATCAGCCACTTTTTCTTAATACTCACTTCTCATCCAATCACGCTATTAACCTTCTCTCAATTCGGAATGCTTAATTAACCAATCAACTTATTAACTTCATCAACCTCAAAAGCAATTGTCATCAAAAGGTCTGCATTGTAACTCTTTTGTAATTCTATTTAGAATTATTTTAAATAAGCGTAAACCCTTGGTACATTTGCACCACAAATTCAACAAAAATGAAAAAACAGTACTTATTTTTAGTTTTAGGAGCCTTCCTTACAGGATTAACAAATGCTCAAACAACAGTTACAGATTCTATAGAAACCGGTGCCGCTTATGCTAATGACATATACTATAGTTTAGCAACCGGAAAAGTAGCAACAGTTGCAAACAGTAATTGGAATTTAGCATTCAGCATTGGAAATGCGAATGTCTCAGTTCGTGCAAATACAGGTGTAAGTACCACCAGTAATGGCAAAACAGTAATTTATGGAATGCCAGGAACGGATGTAACAAAATGGTCAACATTTGATACAGCAGGTTACAAAACCGGTACCACAAAATGGATAGTGCTAAACAACTCGGACCAAGATTGGCAAGAAGGTGCACTTAACTATGTTGATACAAACGATATGATTAATTATGATAATGGTTGGGGAGCTTACGACATCTCTACTCACGTAGTTACCGGTATTCGTTTATACATGGCAGTGGTTACCAATGGTACATCTACTCTTTACAAAAAAATATGGGTTCAAAACAAAACATTAGGTACCTGGAAAGTGTCTTTCGCAAATCTTGACGGAACCGATTCTGTTGGTCTTTCAATTGCGTCTACGACATACACCACCAAAAATTTTGCATATGTTTCATTAGTTACAGGACAAATTGTTGACCGTGAAGCTGCCAAAACAGATTGGGATTTCATTTACACCCGTTATTTACCAAACACTCCGGGTTTCCCCGTATCAACCGGTATTTTAACCAATGCAGGTGTTATCACCAATAAAGTGACAGGCAAAGAAGAAACAACAACAACATTGGCTGATACAACAACATTTAGCTCAAGTATTTCTGCTATAGGTGCCAACTGGAAATCGTATAACTTTAACACAAACGCATATACTACTGCTGACTCTGTTTCTTACTTCATAAAAGCAAAAGACGGGGCATTCTGGAAATTAGTGTTTACAGGATTTGTAGCTAACCTTGCAGATTCGAGCCGTCCGGGCAGAGCTATTTTCAATAAGACTAAACTAACTCCAAGTACAGGAGTACTTACCTTAGGAGAAGACGTTAAAAATGTTTCAGTATATCCAAATCCAACAAGTAATGTATTAAACGTTTTGTTTGAGGCAAACTCAGCAAACAGCACAGTAGTCATTACCGACATTACAGGAAAACAAGTGTACAGTCAACAAGTTGAATCTTCCTCATTCACCAACCATAGCGTTGATGTAAGCAACTTTACAAAAGGAATTTACTTCTTATCGGTAGTGAATGGCAATAGCCGCTCAGTACAAAAAGTAGTTGTAAACTAATACTGGCTTTTAATTAACGGGAAATCCATACGTGAAGGTTAGTAGTAGTTTTTTCATCAATACCATTGCAACTGTTGCTCTGAGTTTAATACTGCCCGCAATGGCAGTAGGGCAACAGTTTGCAAAGGTTACAACAGCAAAAGGAGAAGCTGTGGAAGATGCTATTATTGTATACCATCCACTCGGACTTAAATCGTTTCAAAAAGTATCCATTACCAATTCAACAGGCAGAGCTGCAATTAATGCAGATGCTGCCGTTGAATTGATAATAAGTAAAATTGGCTTTACCACACTGCGTGATACCTTATTAAAAGGTGAATCCAAAACATATACGTTTATTCCCAATAACGTAAACCTGAAAGATGTGGTAGTCACCGGGCAATTTGAAGCCAATACCACTCAAAAAGCCGTTCAGCAGATCAGGGTCATTGATCGTAAACGAATTGATCAGCAAGGAGCCGTAAACCTGAAAGATGTACTTACCAACGAACTTAATATTCGCCTTTCGCAAGATGGAGTATTGGGAACTCAAATGAACATGATGGGTTTGGGTGGACAAAATGTAAAAATACTCATTGATGGTGTTCCCGTTATTGGTCGTATGGATGGCAATATTGATGTGAGCCAGTTAAACCTCAATAATATTGAGCGTATAGAAATCATCGAAGGACCTATGAGTGTGATCTATGGCACTGATGCTTTAGGTGGTGTCATCAATCTGATAACCAAAAAACCAACTTCTAAACAATATTCTCTTTCCGTAAATTCTTGTTATGAAACAGTAGGAACATACAACACGGATGCAAATGCCGGATTTAAATATAGGAACTGGGCAATCACTGCATCAGGTGGCCGAAATTACTTTGATGGTTTTTCAACTACAACAAGTGATAGCATAAGAGCCCAACAATGGAAACCCCGCGAACAATATTTTGGAGATATCCAGCTTACCTATAAATTCAAGAAACAATCACACCGCCTCTATTCACAAGGCTTTACCGAAACAATAACCAGCAGAAACAATCCAACCATCACTCCCTACTCTATTACTGCGTTTGATGATTATTTCATAACCAGTCGTTGGCATAATTCATTATACTCTGATTTTTATTTTAACAATAAAGCTTCGCTCAATCTTATCAATTCCTACTCAACTTTTGAGCGTAGAAAAAATTCTTATATCAAAAACCTGGTCACCGGAAACGAGCAATTAACGCCCAATACCGAAGACCATGATACAACCACATTCGATCTCCTTTTAATGCGTGGAACCTATACTACACATAATGCTACGCTTTTCAACTCCCAAATCGGATATGATATAAATATAGAAACAGGAACAGGAAAACGACTGAAAGATAGCGAACAATCAATTGGCGATTATGCTGGGTTTTATATTGCGGAAATAAAATTATTGGATAAACTTACGCTTAATCAAGGTGTGCGCTTTATATACAATACTCAATATGGAGCACCTGTTATTCCGAGCTTTAATATTAAGTATGACATAAGTAAAACGTTAACGTTTCGTGGTTCATACGCCCAGGGATTTAGGGCCCCTTCGTTGAAAGAGCTTTATCTGTTCTTTGTTGATGTGAATCATTATATCATTGGAAACCCGGATTTGAAAGCAGAGACCTCCCATAATTTTTTAGCATCCATTACCCACACAAAAGATTATAAAAAGGTATCATTCAAAACAGATGTTTCGGGCTTTTATAACAACGTAACAAACCTGATATACTTGGCCCTGAAGCCAAATGATTTTTTTCCCAATTTGTATACGTATAAAAATATGGGGCAATTTGAAACCAAAGGAGTTAATGTTTCGGGTACAGTTAAATATAAAAATATATCAGCTACTTTAGGATATAGCTATACAGGACGTTTGAATCAGCAGGATAGTTTAAAATCGTTACCATTGTTTGCATACTCTAACGAGGTAAGAGCGAATGCAACGTACACGTTTCCAAAAACAAAAACAGATCTCAGCATATTTGCTAAATACAATGGAGCAATGCCGGGTTATTCAGTTGCTGATGATAATACTGTATATCAAACCAAAATGCAGGCTTACAGCATGGTTGATGCAAGTATCACACAGCCGTTATTTAAGGGAAAAGTTTCGTTTACTATTGGTGCAAAAAACTTAGCCGATATTACAAATATTACATCCAATACAACATCCGGAGCACACAGTTCTGGTTCAGGAAATGTTTCTATGGCTATGGGTCGTTTTTTTTTCACTTCAATCAAAATCAACATTGCAAAAAACTAAACTAATATTATGCATCGCGCTGCTAACATTGGTTTTAGGAGCTTGCGAAAAACCTGAGGAGTTATGGAAACTTCCAGCTACAGGTCCTGCTACTGTCGCATCTATAAATATGGGGGCTTCGTATGACAATGCTATTTTCTTTACTCTAAAGACAGGAGCAGTAGAAAGTAGAAATACCTACAGTTGGCATCTAGGATTTTCGACAGAAGCGACCGAAAATCACATCATACTTAATGGAGGAAATGAAGTGCAAATACATCAGACAAATGATACTTCCTTTAGTAATACCCATACTGTAAAACCTTCAACTGAATGGCTTTGGGACAATCCCAATGGAAAAATTGACTCTACCGCATTTGCAGGTTGGTATGATACAAAAACAAACACTTCTGCTAATCTGGTTTATATAATTGATTTAGGCAGTAAAGCACAAGTACGGTTTAAGAAAATCAAAATTCTTTCTGTTAGTTCAACAGCCTTTAAAATTAAGTATGCCAATTTGGATGGCACACAGGAATTCACAAGTGAAATTCTTAAAAACACGCATACCAATTATACTTACTTTAATGCGGATAATAATGCTGTAGTTGCTTTTGAGCCCGAAAACCGGTCGTGGGATCTTCTCTTTACCCGCTACCGGCATTTATACTATGATATGGATCCGGTTACTCCTTATTATGTGAATGGAGCACTTATGAATACAAAGTATGTTTGGGTAAAGGAAACAAAGGAATTTTCATTTGACGAAATCGACTTAGCTAAAGCCAATCAATTATTGCTAACGCAAAAAGCTGATGAAATAGGTTACGATTGGAAATTTTTTGATCTGAATGGAACAGGAAAATATAGGGTAGATAGCAAGAAAATATTTATCATCAAGGATAAAGACGGCTATTTGTACAAGCTTAGGTTTGTTGATTTCTATGACGAGAGTGGTGCAAAGGGTGTTCCGAAATTTGCTTACCAGCGACTGTAAACCGTTTGCGGTTTGTTGTTTGTCGTTTTTATCATCCATTAGCCAATCCAATCACCTATTAACCGACACCCATGTGCACACCTATTACATTGCATCACAATAAACATGGTTATATTTCCTGGTGCAAAGAATGTAATCACATCAATATAGCATTTGGAACCATTGTGTTTGCCTTATCTATCCAGCAATTTGAGCAATTCATCCAATTGATAAATATGGATGTTACTCAATATAATGGTAAGATGTGTTCTAAAGAAAAATCCTTAATGTACAATACCGACAGCAGCCATATAAATATGGTGTTGTGTTACACTGAACTTGTTTTGCTGGCTGAATTGTTAAACAAGGCAACAATGCTGTTTCAGGCACATCAGATTTTGACTGTTTAACTCTTGTTGAAGTACATTTTTATTACAATAACAAGACGGGAAATTGACAATCAATATGCAACCCAATTCTATAAATAGCCTTTACTTGCGACCTTAAATTGTATAAGAATACAGACATTCTATTATGAAAAATTTCCTTTACAGTATCCTGTTCTTGAGCATTTACACAGTTCAGTCTCAAACCGCAGAAAAACACCTAAACAACCTGACCCAACTTACATTTGGAGGCGATAACGCAGAAGCCTACTGGAGTTTTGACAGTAAGAAACTTACTTTTCAAAGCAACAACAAAAAATGGGGATTATCCTGTGATCAGATTTTTGACTTAGAAATTCCAAAAGCTACTAAAGACACCACTTATAAACCGCAATTGATCAGTACAGGTTTAGGTAGAACCACCTGCAGTTATTATTTAAAAGATAATAAACATATTCTATATGCTTCTACCCATATGGGTAATAAGGAATGTCCACCGGATCCTCCTCACACCGGAAAATACTTATGGGCCATTTACCCCGACTTTGATATTTTCATTTCCGATCTTAAGGGGAATATTACCAAACAACTGACGAATACCAAAGGGTATGATGCCGAAGCAACTGTTTCACCTGACGGTAAAATGATTGTATTCACCTCTACACGCAGCGGTGACCTGGAATTATATACCATGGATATTGATGGTAATTACGTAAAGCAAATTACTTTCGGTTTGGGTTATGATGGAGGTGCCTTCTTTTCACCTGATGGTAAAAAGATAGTGTTTCGTGCATCCCGTCCTCAAACAGAAGTTGAAATCAAAGAATACAAAGACTATCTGGCTCAGGGGTTGGTAGCACCTACCAATATGGAAATTTACACTTGCAATATTGATGGCAGTAACCTTACTCAAATCACTAAGTTAGGGAAAGCCAACTGGGCTCCGTTTTACCATCCAAGCGGCAAAAAAATTCTTTTCTCCAGCAATCATCATTCACAAAAAGGATATGACTTTCAACTGTTCATGATTAATATTGATGGAACCGGATTGGAGCAAATTACCAACAGTAGCATGTTCAATGCCTTCCCGATGTTTTCTCCAGATGGTAAGAGGCTCGTTTTCTCCTCAAACAGAAACAACCACGGAACACGTGATACCAATTTATTTATAGCCGATTGGGTTGATTAAAACCCAATAACTCATTAACCAAATAACATAATAACCTTTCCCATATGAAAATACTTTTTACCACTTTACTCATTTCAATCACTGGTCTGGGGTTTTCACAAACTTTCAATGCTGCCGAGATTCAGAAGCATATTGAATATTTAGCTTCAGATAAACTGGCGGGACGCGAACCCGGAACCAAAGGTGAGAAACAGGCTTATATGTATATCCAAAAGGAGTTTAAAAAATATGGATTAACGCCAAAAGGAAGCAAAGGCTATTTACAACCGTTCGCATATAAAACAATGTTATCACCACATGATACCATTGCCAAAGGGAAGAAAAAGAATGGAACAAACGTTATCGGATTTTTGGATAACGGAGCTGCAAAAACAATCGTTATTGGTGGTCACTTTGATCATTTGGGGAACCATGAACATTCTTCATCGCTTGATAAGGACAAAAAATTAATTCATAACGGAGCCGATGATAACGCAAGTGGAACAGCAGGTGTGTTGGCCTTAGCAAAGTATTTCACAACTAATAACATTACCGAAAAGTGTAATTTTCTTTTTATGTGTTACTCTGCCGAAGAAGATGGGTTGATCGGTTCTAAATACTTCACGAATAATCCTACCTATGATTTAGCAAACGTAAGCTGCATGTTGAATATGGACATGATCGGCCGGTTAAATGACTCCACAAAAAAAGTTACAATTTTTGGAGTAGGAACAAGTCCTGCCTATACAAACATTTTTGCAACCATTCATACCGAATTGAAAATGGGTTACGACTCCTCGGGAATTGGACCATCTGATCAAACATCCTTTTACTTAAAGAATATTCCGGTATTACACTTTTTCAGCGGACAACATAGTGATTACCACAAATCGAGTGATGATGCTTCTAAAATAAATTATAAAGGAGAAGTAGCCATACTTGAAATAATGAAACAAGTGGCAGAGCAATTGGCCAATCTTCCATCGGTTCCATTCACTGCAACCAAACAACCGGAGCAAGCACGCGTTAGCTTTAAAGTTACCCTGGGAATTATGCCCGATTATTCATTTGAAGGAAAAGGAGTAAAAGTAGATGCGGTTACCGAAGGCAAACCCGCGCAACTGGGTGGTATACTAGGGGGTGATATTGTAACCAAAATGGGTGATGTAACTATCCATAATATTTATGATTACATGAAGGCATTAAGCCTGTTCAAAAAAGGAGAAGAGGCATCCATTGAAATACTGCGAAACGAAAAACCGATGAGTTTAAAAGTAGTTTTCTAGCGGGGAGCTGTTCGTATGATTTGAGTTCTTCTTTTTGTACCGAAGACATGAATATTAATGGAAGAAGAAAGTGCACGAAGAAATAGGAAAAGGGAAAAGTAGGCAGTAGGCAAGAAACCCTCCCGATAGAGCTATTAAAGAATGCTAAATAAGAACAACTGGTGGCTGAGCGGTCCGATAGCTATCGGACGAAGCCAACCACTTAACTCAACAACAAATAACGTATAACCCAAATGTCGATAGAAAAAAGCATTTTACTGGTAGACGATGAAGTGCGCCTGGCTGAAATGCTAAAGTTCAATCTTGAGCTTGATGGTTTTTGTGTTACAATGGCTCACGATGGTTTAACGGCAATGGGTTTGCTGGCCACGCAAACATTTGATCTGGTGATACTGGATGTAATGTTACCTGAAGTGGATGGATTTCACATCTGTAAACAATTCAGAGTAACCAATACTCAGACACCTGTCATCTTTTTATCGGCTAAGGGTAATGGTTCGGACAGGATCTATGGTTTACGTTTGGGGGCAAATGATTATCTAACAAAGCCTTTTGAGTATGATGAATTACTGTTACGCATTAACAATTTAATTAACACCTATACTAGTCAAACTAATAGTCCTGATATTACCCAATATACATTTGGAAATTGTAGCATTGATTTTGAAAAAATGATTGCCTTTGATAATGGAGGAAAGCAAATTGATCTTTCCAAGATTGAGTTTCAGATGATGAAATTTTTTGTACTCAACAAAAACAGAGTGATTAACCGGGATGAAATTTACAAACATATCTGGGGCTATCGTCAGAATGAAATTCCCAACTCGCGCACACTTGATAATTTTGTTGTGGTATTGCGAAAATATTTTGAATCCGACCCAACCAATCCAAGGATTATTGTTTCGGTAAGGGGTGTGGGTTATAAATTTGTAGGCACATAAAAAATCCCGCTTCCGAAACCGGAGCGGGATTTTTAAATCGTACGATCGTTGTGAATAATTTATTTTACTTTCTCAACTACTGCTTTGAAAGTCTCAGGATGGTTCATCGCTAAGTCAGCTAATACTTTACGGTTTAAGCCAAGGTTTTTTGAATTTACCTTACCAATAAACACGGAGTATGACATACCATGCGGGCGAACACCTGCATTGATACGCATGATCCATAATGAACGGAAGTTACGCTTTTTGGTTTTACGATCGCGGTAAGCATATCCCAATCCTTTGTCGATGGTGTGCTTAGCGATGGTTAATACATTTTTACGTTTACCCCAGTAACCTTTGGCTAACTTGAGGAGTTTTTTTCTACGTCTACGTGACGCTACTGCATTGACACTACGTGGCATAATTTTTAAGTTTTTTTGGACCTGAGCGTTCCGAACTTTCGGAAACTTTTAATAGGCTCTTATCCGGGTTTGTTTTTTAAACTTTAAACCTGCTCCCGAGTTAATCGGGGGCAAATTCGACTTACAGTCTTATTTACCGATTGTAAGTAGATTTTTGATCAATCCCATATCTGGTTTTGATACTACAACCATCTTAGTCAAACCACGCTTTTGTTTCGTAGTTTTCTTAGTCAGGATGTGATTTTTAAACGCCTGCGCACGTTTAATTTTACCACTAGGGGTAACTTTAAAACGCTTTTTCGCAGAACTGTTGGTTTTCATTTTTGGCATAATCTGTCTTCCTTTTTATATTACTCGATGTACGATTTTCTTTTATTTAGTTGCAGGTGGTGGCGGTGTTGCCGGTGCTCCGGGTGCTGCTTTGCCTTTCGGACTCATCAACAGGAACATCTTTTTACCTTCCAACCTTGGTAACTGCTCTACTTTTCCAATCTCCTGGAGTTTTTGTGCAAACTGCAACAACAAAACTTCTCCTCTTTCCTTGTAAACAATAGCACGACCTTTAAAGAACACATAAGCACGAACCTTGTTTCCTTCTTTCAAAAACTTCTCAGCATGTTTCAATTTAAACTCAAAATCATGCTCATCTGTATTCGGTCCGAAACGAATTTCTTTAACCTCTTGTTTTACCGAGTTGGCTTTTTGCTCTTTCTTCTTCTTCTTTTGCTCGTATAAGAACTTTTTATAGTCGACAATACGGCAAACCGGTGGATCTGCATTGGGAGAAATCTCCACAAGATCTAACTCTTGCTCTTGTGCAAATTTCAATGCTTCCTGAAGGGAGTAAACCCCTACTTCAATGTTCTCTCCTACCAAGCGAACTTGATTGGCGCGGATACGCTCATTGATTTTGTGCTCAGGTTCTTTTGCTCTGCTCATTCCACGTCCGTAGCGATTTGCTCCGGGTACGTATGGCGGCTTTGGCGCAGTATTACTGGGTGTTGCCGGTCTAAATGGTTTGT
>JAZKGH010000075.1:0-19215 GCA_040386055.1 Bacteroidota bacterium | reverse complement strand
CCCGATGCAGTGATGATATGATCTTGAGTATGTAATGGATCGAATGCAATACCTAAACGAAAAATACCCGGAACAGATACTTTACTAAAACTGGTGATATCGGTAGGACCATTAAACTTCAATACAGATACATCACCAGAAGGACTCACATTAAAACCAAAATTGCTGAAGTTGATACCAAAGCGCGTGTTTTTTACACCTACATCATATTTCAATCCTAAATCGAACAAGGCATTGTGAACCGTGGTTCCGCCAAATCCTTCGTTGGCATATTTCGCATTTACACCAAAGCTGAAACTGTTGGTTAAAATTTTGGCGTAGGTTAATCCTACTAAATAATTGGAAATGGTAAATGTGCGGCCTGTTCCTTTGGATTCAAATTCGGTTGTTTCGTCCATTGTTCCATAATTCATTGAGAATACCTGAACACCTAAAAAGGAAAGTTTGCCAACCTTTTTCACCACACCTGCATAGTTGCCTGTGATATCGCCAAAATAACGGGTATGAGAAACCATAACGTGTACTTTTCCGGTATCTACTCCCGTAATGCTTGCCGGGTTCCAGTACATGGACGAAGCATCATTGGTAATGGCCACTGCGGCACCACCCATTGACATCCCACGTGCATCGGGACTGATTTTTAAAAACTGCATACCCGAGCCACCCGTACGCGAATCGCCAAAGGATGGCAGAATTTGCGCTTGTGCAAGGCTGCAGCCGAAAAGGAAAAGTATAAGTACGTATCTGATTGTTTGCATGAAAGGAGGCAAAATAAAGCCAAAAAACGGAATTAGTGATGTTAAAAAATAGTGAATTTGAAAAGTAATGGAAAAAGGTTCATTTTGCAAGTATTCTCACCATTTCAAAGGATGCTAAAAAATCATTTGCGCTATTTGACACTCAGCCTTTTCAGCGCTGTATTATTCATTATCAGCTGGCAACCGTTTTCGGTTATTCCTGCTGTATTCGTAGCATTTGTTCCGTTATTGTTTGTTGAAAAACAATTGCGCGAACAGGGAAAAGGAAACGGTTGGATCTTTTTATACAGCTTTAGTACATTTCTGGTATGGAACATTGGTAGCACCTGGTGGCTCTGGAATGCCACGCTGGAAGGAGCTTTTGCAGCTTTTATCATCAATACGCTGCTGATGTGTTTACCGGTAATGGTATATCATTTCATGCATAAGCGCTCTAACGCATCACACGCTGAGTGGACATTCATGATGGCTTGGCTTACGTTTGAATATATTCATCATACATGGGAATTTAGCTGGCCATGGTTATCACTTGGAAACGTATTTGCAGCTGCACCTAATATGGTACAATTCTATGAATACACAGGTGTGGTGGGTGGAAGCATTTGGGTATTGTATGCCAATATCAAATTGTTCAGACTGATACATAAATGGAAAGAGAACAGTAAAACACTAAACAGTTCGCGGTTAATGAACCTCATCTTTTTTATCGGCTTTGCTCCATTGTTTTTGTCGTGGTATGTGTTGGACAATTACAAAACAACAGGCATCCCGATGAATGTTGCAGTAGTGCAGCCCAATATTGATCCGTATAAAGATAAGTTTGAAGGGATTTCTCCAATAGAACAAACACGCAGCATGCTGCAATTGGCAGAGGAGGTTGTTGATAGTACCACGCAGTTGGTTTGTTTTCCCGAAACAGCTTTGTTGGGTTCATTAGAAGAAAGCCGGTTGAACAGGAATGAAAATATTTTGTTGGTCAGGCAGTTTTTAAGCAAACATCCTAATGTTTGTGTGTTAAGCGGAGCCGATACATATCACTTTTATGAAACCGAAGCGGAGAAAACATTTACGGCCCGCAAGTATGGCGATGGTTTATATTATGACTCTTATAATACAGCGTTGTTAATCAATGGAACGGACAGTATTCAGGTATATCACAAATCAAAATTAGTTCCCGGAGTAGAGAGTATGCCTTACCAGCAAGTATTAGGATTTATGGGTAAAGCTGTGATTGATCTTGGGGGTACATCCGGTAATTTGGGTAGAAACAAGGACGCCACTGTATTTGATTTGGGACAGGGGCAATATGCCGCACCCGTGATTTGTTATGAATCTGTTTTTGGTGAATACGTTTCCGATTACATTCGGAAAGGGGCAGGTATTTTATGTATTGTAACCAATGATGGATGGTGGGGAAATTCACCCGGCTATCGTCAGCATTTTGATTATGCTCGATTGCGCGCCATTGAAACAAGACGGTTTGTAGCTCGTTCGGCCAATACCGGAATATCAGGATTTATAGATGATAAAGGTGCAGTGATAGCCGAAACCGGATGGTGGGAACCTGCCGCCATACAAGCAACATTAGCCTACCAAAAAGGCGAAACGTTTTATGTGAAGTATGCACATTACATAGAATTGTTACCGGTGCTTTTGTTTGTAATGGCAGTGTTGAGGAGGAGGAGCCAACATTTATAAGTTGATAATGTAATTAGATGATTGTGTTAATATGTAATCAGTCACTTCGAGTATCCCGATAGCTATCGGGAAGGCAGGTAATGCAAGGTGTTTGTATCGAGAAGCATTCGTGAGCACCATGCTGAATTTAACCCGTTCTCAATACGCGCAACGCAATTCCTTCGCCCGCTACTCGAACTGACTTACTAATCACCTAAACACTTGCAAACTCCCTCCGCACCACTTCAAAAAAATCAGGGTACAAAGCAATTGATGATGCAACAATGGCTCTTCCGAAAATACAATCGTCACCACCTTTAAAGTCGCTTACTTTTCCACCCGCTTGTTGTACAATAAATACACCTCCTGCTACATCCCACGGACTCAATCCATATTCGAAGTAACCATCAAACCTGCCACAAGCTACGTAGGCTAAATCAACAGCAGCGCTGCCCAGTCTGCGCATGCCTTGAGTATGTTTCATAAAATATTGCAAAGCATTGAGGTAACCTGTCATGCCATCAAAATCATAATACGGAAAGCCGGTTGCAAGCAATGATTTAGACAACGAAGCATTTTGTTTTACTGAAATTTCATTACCATTCAAATAGGCTTTGCTGCCTTCCCATGCATAAAACAATTCATCACGATTAATTTCATATACAATGCCCATCACAGGTTTATGGTTGCGCAACAATCCAACACTTACACTGTATACCGGAATGGCATGAATAAAATTAGTGGTGCCGTCCAACGGGTCAATCACCCACATGTATTCTTTTTCTTCGGTTGCAATGGTTTGTTCTTCTGTGATAAATCCTGCTTCCGGAAAAATTTCGGATAATCCTTTCACTAGTTTTTCTTCAGCCGTTTTATCTACATATGACACAAGTTGATTGAAGCTTTTCTCTTCAACTTTATCAAAGCTGAACGCTTTTGCTTCTTGATGGATAAAACCTCCAACGGTTTTGGTGAGTTCGCAAGCTTGCTTACAAATATGTTCTGCATTCATGGTGCAAGTATAGAAAGGATTGGTTGTAACTGTTTAAATAGAATGCTAAATAATTAAACTCTGGAGTTACCGGTAAGCTTCATATAATAATCAGTTGCTTTGTTTGAGGTAGTAGAGCAATTTAATATGCAGTTCTTCAGGATTAAAGGGTTTGGAGATGTAATCATTCATTCCATGTAGAATGGCCCGTTCACGGGTTTCCGACATCACATCAGCGGTTAAGGCAATGATCGGAACATTCAAATGACGGTAGGCAGGATCGGAACGGATAAAAGCGCAGGTTTCATATCCGCTCATAATGGGCATCTGTAAATCCATTAAAATAAGATCAAATTGCTGTTCACGGAGTTTGGTGAGTGCTGCCTTTCCGGATGTTGCTGTTTCCGTGTGCAGTCCCCAACGGTTCACTACTTTCTCAACCACTACAATGTTCATGTAATTATCATCTACAATCAAAACCCGGTATTCCGATAGATCATTAAGCTCGGGTATTACTGAGTCAGTCGATAAGAAGATATCCAGCTGTTGTTGTTCGCTTTGGGTAAATGTAATTGAAAACGCAAATATGGAGCCTTTACCCTTTTCACTTTTCAATATGATGTGACTCCCATGTAAATCAAGTAATTTTTGGGTAATAGCCAACCCCAGCCCCGTACCCCCAAAATGCCTTGTTGTTTCGGATGATGCCTGCGTAAAACTTTCAAAAATAGCCTCCTGCTGGTTGTTATCAATGCCAATACCTGTATCCGTTACCTTGAAATGTATAGTAAAATCCCTTTCATCAATTTTCTCCAGCTGAATAGAAATGTTCACCCATCCTTCCATGGTAAATTTGATAGCATTACTCAAAAGGTTATTAAGGATCTGGGTAAGCCTAAAGGGATCTCCTTTTAATATTTCCGGAATTTGAGGATCCAAATCGATGCTTAAGCCAATATTTTTAACAACTGCGGAAACCTCATGTACTGATTTAACACTATTGATGAGTGCTTTAATATTAAAGTCAATTTCTTCCAACACAATTTTGCCGGCATCTATTTTGCTGTAATCCAATACATCATTTAATAAAGCCATCAGGTTTTCAGAAGCAAACTGTAACGCTCTTAAATTTTGCTGCTGCTCGGGTTTCGGATTTTCTTTAAGTAATAAATGGGTCATGCCAACTACAGCATTCATAGGAGTTCTGATCTCATGACTCATATTGGACAGGAATTGTTGCTTGACAATGGCGGCCTGTTCCGCAATATTTTTTGCAGCGATTAATTCCCGTTCATTCTTCATGGAAAGTTTACGATTATACCATGCCATCATAAGGATAATTAGGGTCATGAATGCAAATAGAACGGCAATGATCAGGTAGAAATTTTTAACGTCATTTTCTTTTTTCAGGATATCATATTCATACTGTTGTTTAATGGTTTCAAATTCCTTGTTGATATCAAAATGAGAGAGCTGAACATTTGTATTAATAGAATCTCTGTACTTTACATAATCCTGAAAAAGAATATACGCTTTGGCTATTTGATGTGTGGTGTCATAATATCGCTTTTGCAGAGGCCACCACTTGAGTTCGGCAGCCTCATTCTTAAGTGTATCTAATGAATGTCTTACACCATTCAATAATTGATCAGTTTTATCAAGCCGATTGGTCTCCAAATACAGTTTAGCCAACTTAATCTGGGTAAGTTGTGCATCCCTGTTTTCGTGATTGCGCTTCACATTGATGCGGATACTTTTAGAATACAATTGCTCGGCAGAATCAATAGACCCTCTTTCGTAATATACATCCCCCATGTTGCCGTAAATAACAGCTAATGCAGTTTCAATAAAATCATCGCCCGGAAAATAGCTTCGATGGTTTTCTATTAATTGAATGCCACGATTAAAATAATATAAGGCACTATCCTGCTGACCAAGTTTATTAAAACACAATCCTATATTATTTAAATTGCGTTGTTGATTGCGGTACCGCTGATTGATATCACTGCAAAAAGAATGACCTATAATGGATTTTTTGAAGTATTGAATAGCTTTTTCATAATTTTTTTGTCGATAAATAACAATAGCCATTCGATTGGTGAATTCGGTTACTGCGCAGGAGTCCGCATTATTTTCAATTACGGAGCGCCCTTTGTAATAATTTTGGAAGGCATCTTCATATTTTTTTTGTGCCAGAAACACATCACCTTTTATAAAATAAGACCGGGCGTATAAGGAAACGTATTCCTGAGTAGTAGCATGTTCCTCCATAAGCCATATTACACTGTCCGCATATTTCATTCCGGTAGCGTAGTCCTTTCTCCCCTCAGAATAGGCATATGATAAAAAATAATACTTACGGTATAAATCTTTTACTCCTACTTCATCAAACGCATTGTACACCGAATCGACATACTCAATGGATTCATCCCGATAGTTTTCGGCATGCTTAAATACGGCATTAAAATAGATGTCGTGATTTTCTTCATGTAGTTTGGGGGTATCTTTACAGGAGTGATTGAGTAAAATAAACAGAAATAACAAACAGGCAGCACAAAAGCCGACACTTTTACCAATGGAACTTGGACGGGTGATATAGCGCATAGAACCTGTTAATTCAGTAGAATGAAAGTGCACAATGTACACATATTCTGATTTTTATGATAATTATTTATTCCTTTAAAATAGGGGTGCGCAGGGCTATCTAAAAGAATCATAGGATAGGGTTTAAACTCTATCCTATGATTCTTTTAGATAGTATTTTTATGATATTGTTTAATAACTTATGCTTCTTCGTTTTTCTCAATTACATTTTTATTATAGCCTTTCCACTTTTCCAGTACCGTACTGAAGTCAAGAGGTAGTGGGGCTTCAAAAAACATGTCTTTACCGGTTACAGGATGCACAAATCCGAGAGAGCGGGCATGCAAAGCCTGACGCGGCATGATGGAGAAGCAATTATCAATAAACTGTTTATATTTGGTAAAGGTGGTTCCTTTTAAAATGCGATTACCGCCATAAGTATCATCCGCAAACAATGAGTGGCCTATATGTTTCATGTGTACACGGATCTGATGGGTTCTTCCGGTTTCCAATTTACACTCAAGTAACGTAACATAGTTTAACCGTTCCAGCACCTTGTAGTGCGTAATACTCCACTTTCCTTCCGTCTCATCATCTACCATGGTAAATACCCTTCTGTCGCGCGTACTTCGTCCGATATAACCCGTAACCGTTCCATCATCTTCATCAAAATCTCCCCATGCTAAAGCAATATATGCGCGCTGAATAGTGTGAAGAAAAAACTGTTTAGCCAAATGTGTCATGGCAAATTCGTTTTTGGCAACCACCAATAATCCGCTGGTATTTTTATCAATCCTGTGAACCAATCCCGGACGTATATTTCCTTCCTTGGCAAACGAAGTATCTTTAAGATGCCAGGCCAATGCATTTACCAGCGTACCTGTTACATTGTTGTATCCGGGATGCACCACCATTCCGGCCGGTTTGTTTACAATCAATACATCATCATCCTCGTACAAAATCTCCAATGGAATATTTTCCGGGTTGATGGTATCATTATCCTTAGGCGGATGTGGAAGAACAATCACAATCACATCGCTCCCTTTTACCTTATAGCTGGCCTTTGCCGGTTTGTCGTTTACAAGTATGCTTCCTGTTTCGGCTGCATATTGAATTTTGGTGCGACTGGCATTCGGTATTTTGTGCATCAAATATTTATCGATGCGCAACATTACCTGACCTTTGTCTACAACAAACCGATGGTGTTCATACAACTCCTGCTCAGCAGCGTCTTCGTTATCTTCTATTTCTTCCTCTATAAAATCAGTCATCTCTTATCTGTTATACTTTTCTTAAACTGTTGTAATTGCATATAAAACGGGTTTACTCGGACTTGCATCTGTTTCCAGCGAAACAATCTGAATATTCAATATGTACACCCCATCTGTTATGGTTGATGGTACATATATCATTTCGGTGATGGTAGCATCCAAGCGGGGTTGCTGTGGATATTTCCAAAAAGCGTGATGAGCCGAGAGCGCACCACCATCCTCCTCTGGATCCACCGAAGGTAGGTCAATCAGCAAGTGTTTGATACCTTTTTCGGCTAACCATCCGCACAATTGGGATTCCAGAAACGTAGGGTTATTGCCCGAATACTGTGCTGTGAGTTTTGTGTCGGTATTCGGCAGGGTACGAATAATCAGCGCACTGCATGTTGGGTCGAATACTTTTTTAACATCTTCCAGCATGATCATATTTCCCTGATTTTGTTGTTGAGGTGCAACAGAAATAAGCTGGGCCACCGCAAAAAAAGTTTTCAGCGACTGATTAATAGTGATCTTTTCTTTCGAGATATGTCCCACACATTCAGTATGGGTACCGTTTCCGTGCGCATTTATGAGTAGGTTTTCACAGTTAACACTGCCGCCCAAAGCTACGGAACCCACAAAACCTCCTGCTTTAAAAGGCTCAAAGGATGGTGGTTGAATGCCAAATGCATTAGGATTGTGTGTGCCTGAATGCATTGGGATGGAAATATCAAGCGGTTGGTGTAGGTTTACTCGGTATTTTTTTTCTCCGGACTCAATAATTGCGTACATGTTTTCGTTCTATATTGCTGCGAATATCTATATATTCGACCAATATGCGCTTGTACGAACAGAAAATATGGTGGAAACGTACCCTCTTTGTCATTGCTATTGGCATTGGTATTTTTTCGCTGTGGTATACGCATCAGCTGGTACAAAAGCTTGCCAAAGAGGAGGAGAAGAAAGTATTGTTATGGGCCAATGCCACTAAACAGTTGGTAAAAGCCGAAGGCGATTTCACCTTTTTACTGGATATCATTAAAGACAATGAGACCATTCCGGTGATTTTAGTGGATGATGCGGGAGAAATCATAGCCCATCGTAACCTCGATTCTACCAAAACCGAACAAAAGGATTACCTGCAGCAACAGCTTACTTTAATGAAGGAAGAGCATGAGTCCATTCCTATTTTATATGATGAGGCCAACAACCGCTATAATTATTTGCACTACAAAAACTCTATTATTTTAACCCAGCTTAAGCGGTATCCATATTATCAACTTACCGTTATTGGTATCTTTATCATTGTGGCGTATTTGGCATTCAGTTCTTCCCGCAGGGCTGAACAAAACCAGGTATGGGTGGGAATGAGCAAAGAAACAGCTCACCAACTGGGCACTCCAATTTCTTCCTTAATGGGATGGATTAACCTGATTCGTGAAACGGAAAAAGCAGGGCAGGAAGAGTTATTACTCGAGCTGGAGAAAGATGTAAAGCGACTGGAACTCATCACCGAACGGTTTTCTAAAATAGGCTCCGCGCCTAAACTTGATATTGAAGTGGTAGATGATGTATTGCAGGACAGCATCAACTATTTAAAAGTGCGCACTTCAGACCGTGTACGTTTCACGCTGGAGCGCAACGAGGATGAGCTTACTGCGCAGATGAATGTTCCGCTCTTTGAATGGGTAATAGAAAACATTTGTAAGAATGCCATTGATGCCATGAATGGAGAAGGTAGTATCACCATGACGACACAAGCCGAAGGCGACTCCGTAATTATTGATATTATTGATACGGGTAAAGGTATTTCTCCTTCTAAGATAAAAACAGTATTTAAACCCGGCTATACAACCAAAAAACGTGGTTGGGGTTTAGGCCTCTCATTAGCTAAGCGAATCATTGAAGATTATCATCGCGGAAAGATATTTGTGAAGAGCTCAGAGGTGAATAAAGGCACTACGTTCAGGATTGTGCTGCAAGCTTAAGAGAGATCGCTTTGCTCAAAGAAGAAAGAAAAAAAACCACTTCGCTTAAATAAAGATGTTATGCTGTCTCGTCCCGAAACTTCGGGAGCTATCGGGATATCGAAGCAGGCCTTCGAAATCAACAATCAGCTATCTGAATTTCCTCTCATTCCGCAGTTTTGGCATTCCGAAATCTACATTTCTTCCTATTCAACCCAATCTGCGATAAACAAATTCGTATCCTTGGTACCTCCATTGTTACGGTTGGAAGAGAATACCAGTTTCTTACCATCCGGTGAAAACATCGGGAAGGCATTGAATAAACTTTCGTTGGTGATACGCTCCAATCCTGTTCCGTCTATATTGATCATGAACAATTGAAAATCGTATTCTTTTGCCGAATGATGATTAGAGGAGAATATGATTTTTTTACCGCTTGGATGGTAAAATGGAGCCCAGTTGGCTTTACCTAGGTTGGTGATTGGTTTCAATCCCGTTCCATCTACATTCATGGTATACAATTCCATATTGGTAGGAGCCACCAATCCTTTTGCCAAAAGCTCTTTGTATGCTATCGTATCATTCCCTTGCGGACGGGAAGCACGAAACACCAGTTGTTTGCCATCCGGAGAAAAGAAAGCACCTCCATCGTAACCCAATCCAAAGGTGAGCTGCTTTATATTTTTTCCATGAATGTCCATGATGTACAAATCCAGATCGCCATTACGGGTAGATGTAAATACAATTTTATCACCAAGAGGAGAAACCGTTGCCTCCGCATCATAGCCCGGTGTATTGGTTAATTGCTTAACTACTTTTCCTTTTTCATCACCAATAAAAATATCAAACTCCGGATAAATAGCCCAAAGGTATCCGCTATCTTTACTAGGTTCAGGCGGACATTCTTTTCCTCCTTTAAAGGTGGAGGCATAGAGAATTTTTTTATTGTCGGGCATATAATACGAACACGTGGTACGCCCTTCTCCATTGCTTACCATTATCGGTTGGTAGGTAGTATTGTCTTCCGCTTCTTCAAGAATCAGGTAAAAGATCTGATCACACTTGAGACCCCACTGCGAATTATTGGATTGAAAACTTAGTTTTTTAGTGTCGAAACTGAAATAGGCTTCTGCATTGTCTCCTCCAAAGGTGAGTTGCTTGAGGTTAGCTAAATGCGGTTCATTGGATTGAGCAATAGCGGTAACAATAGTAGCGGTTATAAGTATAATGGACAGACGAATTTTCATACTGTAAAATTACAGCTAAGCATGGAGTATTTTGGTAAAAAAGCATTTTTGACGGGAACATTACGTGGAAGTAGCTACTTGTTAGTGCATAAAAAAAGAGGAGGCGATAGGCCTCCTCTTTTTAGTATGTGGTGATGGAAGATTATTCAATCACAATACGTTTAACAGCTGTTCTGCCGTCAACCGCTTTTACGTTTACAAAGTATAAACCTTGTTTCAAGGTTGAAACATCCAGTTTAGCGGAAGTTGATTTCAGTACTTCGCGACCGGTCATATCCACAATAGATACAGTACTGATTGCTACCGGCAATGAGATGTTCAATTCTGTTTTAGCAGGATTAGGATATACTGTTAATTGACGGGTTAAGGTAACTTCTTCTTTTAAACCAACAGGAGTATAAGTAACCAGACTAAATTGAACAGCAATACGTGGAGCAACAAAGTTTACTACAGTATCAATGTATGCTTTTCCTTTAGCAGGAGTCATGTTTGGATTGGTAAGCATTGACAATGAATCCGCTGCTCTGCCATTAGCCGGCATTGGGTATGAATAGAATGCTGTTCCTGCAGCTGCCTGAACGGCTGTTCTATCCCACCACTCCCATGGAGCACCATCAAATGGAGCTGTAGTAGAAGGGTATAGCGGATATAAATTATTTACATTACCGCTTAACTGCAATGCTCTTGCACTTAAGGCATCAGGGTAAATTACTGAGTTTAATTTAGCATTTACGCCAAGTGAATTTGCCATTGGAATAACAACTCCTGCACCTGAAGCACTTTGAATAACGGTAGGACCATTTGGAACCCTTACGTCACCTGTCATATAAGGTGCATATGGATCTGAAACAACATGTAGACCAACCATTGGTAAACTGTTTGCTTCCAACCAGGTTGAATCACCCATTGAACCACCGTAGTTAAAAATCATATGTGCCTTTGAAGAAATAGTAGAATCTCCTCCATAATTGAAATAAGGATGTCCACCTTTTCCGGTCCAGTCACCAAGTGTATCTCTGTTAACCATTGGTGTAAAATCGCCACGTAAAAATTTAGAATTGGTTTCTATTTCGGCAGCTTTATCAACTGTACCAAATGCCAAAGCAATATAACCACCTGTTCCTTGACCACCCACTACAATTTTACCTGTATCAATTCCATAAGTAGCAGCACTTGTTCTCAGGAAACGAATGCAATTTCTTACATCCTGCATACCTCTGTAGGTAGCTTGTAACAAATCTTGTGTTGCAACTTCCTGAACGGTAGAAGTAGCTCTCCATCCCTGACGATAGTTTACAGCAACAGCTACGTATCCTTTTTTTGCAAAACGGGCACACAATTCGGCAATAGCGCTATCATTTTTGCTACCTGTAGCTTGTTTGTTTGCCAATACCGGAATAAAACTTCCGGTTCCCAGTACCAATACTACCGGACGTGCAGCTACCGTATCACCGGTAGGAGAATATATATCACAGTATAAATTAGCTGTTATAAATGCATTCGAGTTAACCGCAGGAATGGGGTAACCCGATCCGTACAAAATATTAAATGACCGGTTAGAGTCATATAGAATATTCGATACTTTAGTAAACTCACTAAATACGTCATCCACATAACGTTTTTGAGCTGAAGTAGCCAAACTTATAGTCAGCAAGCCTATCAGCAGGTAAAAGGGAAGTACTAGTTTTTTCATAATTTAAGTAGGTTTATGTTGGTCTAATATAGCAAAATTTATTGAATGAACAAGTTTATTTCCAATTTTCCAGCTCCAAAAGAACCGATAAATAGGCCATGCGTCCAACCCTCGGACCACCGTATACCTGATACACCTGATTATCGAGTAAGTTGCTTGCACCAAGTTTTACTGTACAATGCGCTATCGGAATTTTTTTATTGATTTGTGCATCTACCAGTCCATATGAGTCCACATAACCGGTAAACTGAGGAGAGCCCTCAAACATGAATCCGTCCTGTTGTTTGTAGTTTAAACTATATCCCCAGTGTTCTCCCAATGCTTTCAGTTTTATGTCTCGTCCGCTGATACCAATATTGTATTTATTTTTAGGGGTATTGTATGCAGGTACAAGTGGATCGGTTGAACCATGACGGTCGAGTTCGTTACGCGAATAGTTGGCATTAAATCCTAAATATTTTTGGTAAAAATACTGCACGCCAATAGTGAATCCCTGTGTGGTAACCTGATCAACAGCATTCGCTGCCACGCGGTATACATCACGGTATTCGGTGAAAATAGGAGAGCCCGGAGGCCACGTCATGTCGATGCCAATTTTGTAACCGATAAAGTTGGTATACCAGCTGTAGTAATAATTCATATCATAATACAGCTTGTTGTTAAATAAACTTCCTCTGTAACCAAATTCAATAGTTTTAACCTGTTCAGGTTTAATAGGGGCTACATTAAAGTATTGTAATGCACTCCGGTTACTATTTAATGCATCAATAAAAGATGAAGTGGTCACCAAACTATCAAAACCGGTAAGATTTCCTTTCAATGTTGCACGTCCCACATCCAGCAAGATATACTGATCACTCAGTGTTGGATTACGAATGGCCGAAGAAACAGAAACTCTGAACACATGTGCTTTTTGAACAAATACAAATGTGGCAGCAGGAGACCACAGCAAGTTAAAGTTCTGGTTTTTATCCAAGCGATTGGTCACACTTATTTTCAACTTATCATTCAATACTTTTCGTTCCATACCAAAATAGCCACCCACTTCTCTGTTGCGAATCACTACACCGTTGGTATCCGAAAAAATAGTACCGCGTGAATCAGGAGCAAACAACCTGAAGTTACCACCAATAGTAAAATCTAATGTTGCAAAGGTAAACTTATACTCTCCGGCAATATGATATAAGGAGGATTGATCATACAACCGCGAACCACCATTGGTTACATAGTTAGATATGGTGCTGTTAAAGGCTGTATCAAACTCATTCGTTCCAGGAATAAATCGCGGATAACTGCTGCCTGTAGTAGAAGGAAGATTACTGGCCTTTTGGCGTGCAATATTGTGGAAGTATATCAATGAATCGTTTAAGGTAGTGCGCCAGTAATTTTCAATAAAATTTAACCGTTCATTATTAGCTCCCGGAATATTGTTTAGCATCAAGCCTTCATTATCATTTCGTGCATACCATTGTCCCAAATACGCCCCTAAGCCACCCGACAAACCATTGTTGTAATCTTTACCCCAAGCCTCATCCGACTTCGCTTTATTCTGAAGAATGATGGCCGTATTATATGCATCATACGTATTGCCGGCATCTTCACTGGTGATGTAAGCACGCACAAAAAATTTATTTTCCTGGCGTACTTCAACCCTGTTCTGGTAAAACTTAATATCCTTTAAACTAAAACGATTATCACCCTGGTAAACGGTAGTTCCCGTGCTGAAATTTGATGCATAAATAGCCTCAATATTTTTAGTAAGTTTATAGTGAACCGAACCACTTAGTTTGGTGTTGCGGGTATTGTAATCAACAAGGTCTCTTTCCTGATATCCTTCTCTTAAATAATACCCTCTGCCCACTGTAGGTACATTCGAATAATCAGTAAAAAAATACGGACTTACAAATTCATCTCCATAACGATTCACTGCATCATATCCTCCAGCATTTTCTGCTCCTACAGGTGACTGACTGGTAGCAGTGTAATTGGTTGCCTCCCAATCATACGCACGCATGTAAAACATGTTGAATTTATAGGCAAACTTGTCTTCACCATCCTTATTCTTAAACACCTGTGCCCATCGAACAGCACCTTCAAACAAACTACGTTCACCCACTTTAATACTTGCACTTAAACCCGGAAACTGAAATGGACTTTTGGTCTGCATATTAATCACACCATTAAATGCATTGGGCCCGTAATAGGCTCCACTAGCACCTACCACTAAATCTACTTTCTGAATATCAAGCTCGCTGGCACCCAAAAAATTTCCAAGAGAGAAGTTCAATCCCGGACTTTGGTTATCTACGCCATCAATCAACTGTAAACTTCTTACCGGAGAAGTACTGTTAAACCCACGGGTATTAATAATTTTAAAACCGATACTGGCCGAGGTTAAATCCACACCTTTTAAGTGAGAGAGACCTTCATAAAAATTGGCTGCCGGTGTTTCCTTAATAGCAATGGCATCCATGGTTTCAACAGTAAGCGGAGCCTGTTTTTGTTTTTCCGTTACCCGTGTATCCCTTATTTCAACATCACTTAATTGCTGAACACTTTCACTGATACTGATATCAATAGGTTTACCAATGCTGGTTACTGTTACCTCCTGAGAGCCATACCCAATATAACTGGCAACCAGTGTAACCGGCAAAGGCTCCGTAAATTTGAGAGTAAACTCACCATCAAAATTGGTAGCTGTTCCGATAGTGGTTCCTTTAATAGATACTGTTGCACCAATAAGGCGTTCTCCGGTTTTTTTATCCCTTAGTGTTCCTTTAATTACAAGAGGTGTTTGTGCAAAAAGAACAAATGAGAAAATGCAAAATATACATGTGAGTAGTCGTTGAATCAAAATCGCAGAATTTAGTAAAGTGAATTAAAGGTTTTTTTGGCAATAAAACAGCGAATTTATTTGTATGAGAGAGAAAATGCGAAGTACGAAGTGCCAAAAATGCGAAATGAAAGGGAAGAATTGCGGAGTGCGGAGTTTCGATTGCGGAATGTAGTAAGAATATTGGATGTTGAAATTTTGACATAAATCTTTTGTAAGATTGCAGGGTAGAAGTGCGGATTGCGAAATGCCAAAAAATGCGAAGTAAGGGAAGAGATTTGGATTGAATATTCGAATTTCAGATTTGATTATTTGTATTTTATATTCATTCCGCAATCGAAACTCCGCACTCCGCATTTTCCTCTATGTCATCACACCACATTGTACGCGAAGGGCAGGAGCCCGCATTAATTATAGCCAATGGCGAAGCTTGTTCCACTGAACTACTGGGGCAGTTGCTGGAATGGAGTCCGTTTGTGGTGGTATTGGATGGTGCAATTACGCGGGTAAATGAATTGGGTATTAAGGTTGATATGTTGCTGGGCGATTTTGACAGCCACGAACATGCATTGGAAAAAGTACAGCAACAAATGCCCATTGAAGTGATCCATACTCCCGATCAGGACAAAACGGATTTACAAAAAGGAATTGAGTTGTTGATTGAGCGCAAGTATGCGGCCGTTAATATTATTTGGGCCACCGGTAGAAGAGCAGATCATAACCTGAGCAATGTAACAGACGTAGTGCGTTACAAAGACAGAATCAATATTGTGATGGTAGATGATTACTCACGCATTTTTCAATTGCCCCGAAAATTTGAAAAATGGTATGCCAAAGGCTCACCCATTTCGTTAATGCCGGTGGGTACGGTTACCGGATTCACATCAACCGGATTGTTATACAACCTAACAGATGCACAACTACAATTAGGCTACCGCACAAGCAGCAGCAATGAAGCTGCAGCGGATGGCATTGTTACCATCACACACCAAACAGGTGATTTATTACTGATGGAATGTCACGACTTGTAAGAAGAAAGACCGCTGCGCAGAAAGAAGCAATGTCATGCTGAGTTTATCGAAGCAGACCTCCGGAATGTTAAACTAGAGAGAAGAAGTGACCATTCATACAGGGATTCGCTAATAACAAATCAACACAATTAACATTTCCCCATAACGCAAAAAATCCCGACCAATGGCCGGGACGTTTTGCTACATTTCAATTAACTACTTAAAGGGATTCTTATTTGCTAACAACCAATCTGGTTGTTTTGCTAAAGTTGTTTGCACGGATATTTACAAAGTAAAGTCCTGCATTTAAGGATTCAGTATCGATGATAACGTTGTTCATTCCGCTATTGTACTCGGTAGTAGGAATTGATTTTACAATACGACCACTGATATCCAAAATGTTGATAGTAACTTCTTCTGTTTTTACGGTATTAAAGTTAATGTTCACGATACCACTTGTTGGGTTAGGATAAACATTGATTTGGTTAAGGGATGTTGAAACCTCACCAACACTTACTCTGAATGCAGTAATGGTTTTGGTAATTGAATCCGAACCGAATTGTCCGTAAGCTACCAGTTTTACATCATATATACCGCTTGCAGGGAACGTAAATACCGGATTTTTTGTAGTAGAAGTGTCCGTTGTTGAATTGCTTACACCAAAATCCCATAGATATGTAGTGGTAAATCCTTTTTCGTCTGTAGTGTTGGTGAAAGTAAAGTCATTACTTCCTGTACCTGTTGATTGAGCGAAAGAGAAGTTTGCTACCGGATTTGAGCTTTGGTCATTAATAATAACTGTTTTAGTTTGAACAGATGTTCCGCAAATACTTTTCGCAGTTAAGGTTACAGTATATGTTCCGTTTGCAGGATAAACAAAGGTTGGGTTTTCCAAACGTGAAGTATCAGTTCTGCTATTGGTTACACCAAAATCCCAGAAGTAAGCTGTAGCTAATGATGAACTATTGGCGACATTGATAGTTCTTCCTGATGGATTTGTTGTATTAAAATCAGCAAGTGGAGCAGGATAGTTAATAGGAGCTGAAGTATAGTTTTCAGTTTGTGGATTGAAACGGCACCAGCAATTGGTCCAGTTACTATCAGGGTTTGGATTCATTGCACCACGGAAAGTTGTTGGTGTAAAGAAAGGATTACTGATACGCGTTGCACCCACAAATGATGCTCCTGACAATGCTGCTGAATTTGCTAATGGAGCAAAGTTCGGGTCATTGTAGTTAAAAGGATTGGCTAACAAACCTGCAGCCGTAGCAAGAGTATCTGTTCCGTTTGCAACAATTTTTGTACGTACTGTAGCAGCATCCGGGGTGGAAGCAGCATTAACAGTTACCAGGTTTCCGGCTAAAATATTATTGCGGAACATCATCGAGTCATTTACAAACTTTTGGCCTGAACGGGTTTGCTCAATAAATAAAGCTGCCGGCCATCCCATGATGATAGAGTTGAAGATAGATGTTGAAGAGTTTCTGCGAAGACGTGCTCCATAGTTAAATGAAGTTGAGTTAGCCAAAGGAACTCCATTAGCCAATGGTCCTACAACAGTAATATTAGAGAATGTTGGATCTGTGTATGGTGTAGCTTCTGATCCGGCTGCATTGTTATCCGACTCAAAACCATTTGTAGTTGGACCTGAACCGATATCATAGAAGCTTGAATCGCGTAACACCAATGCATATTGAACGTTACCTGTGTAACCAAAGTCAACATCCAAATCATCATCAACGTTACGGTTTGACACGAGGTATTTAGCATCCACATTACCACCGAACCATTCAAATCCGTCATCGTTGGCTTGTGTTACCTGAATATGGTGAATGATGGTTCCTTTACCAACACCACCCATTGTTAAACCGTTAATTTCATTACCCGGAGTAATTACAATTCCTCCATATTCCAAACGTAAATAAGCTAAGGTTCCTGAGCTATGATTGTTATCTGTTCCACCATATAAACCATCACCATTCGCGTTATCCAAATCGCCCTCTATTCCAGCCTGAACCCCCGGAAGAGATGTTGCTACAGCAGTACCCGGACAAACAGTACAATCTGTTGCAGGGTTAATTACAGCTTGGCCTAAGATTATAAGACCTCCCCAATCACCAGGTGCACGTCCACCGGCAGCTTTATCAGAGGTAAATACAATGGGTTGATTTTTTGTTCCATTAGCTTCAATTTTACCTGTGCGGGTAATAACCAATGTTCCTTTATTTGCACCACCTTTGATAATGGTACCTGATTGAATAGTTAATGTTGCATTTTTAACATATACATAACCATTCATTGTGTAAATAGTATCTCTGTATAAAGTAGTGTTTGTTGCAATTTCACCGGTAATTGCTCTGGTTGGAGAGTTAATTCCTGTTACAGTAATTAAGCGGTTGATTTTATTTGTACACGTTCCGTTACTTGCGGTTAGCGAAACATTGTATGTCCCGTTTGAAGTATAAGTATAAGCAGGGTTTTGCTGTGTTGAAGTTGCTCCGTTACCAAAATTCCAAGCATAAGCAACAGCATTGGTTGAAGTGCTGGTAAAGTTTACCAAACCACTGGCACCAGAGGTTGATGTAAAGTTTGCAACAGGTGTTGTTGTAACACTTACGGTAATACTATCGGTCATAAAACAACCTGTAAGCGTATCCGTAATGGTTACATAATATTTAGTAGTAGCAGTTGGGTTAGCAGTTGGGCGAGCCAACGATACATTATTTAAACCTGTTGAAGGCGACCATGCTGCTTTTAAAGCTCCAGTTAAAGCTTGTCCGATTAATATAGAACCTCCTGTACAAATACCGGTATCATTACCTGCATTGTATACTGGAGCTCTGTTAATGGGTCCGTTATCATAATTAGCTGTTTGCGGGTTAAAGTTACACCAGCATTGAGTCCAGTCTTCAGAGCCCATTGCACCACGATAAGTAGTAGGTGTGAAAAATGCATCACTAATACGTGTTGCACCGGTAAACGATGCACCGGTTAAAGCGCCCGAACCTGTAAGTGGTTTAAAGTTTGGAGCAGTGTAGTTAAATGGATTAGTCAACAATGAACTTGCAGCAAATGTTGTATCTGTTCCGTTTGCAACAATTTTTGTACGTACTGTAGTAGCATCCGGGGTGGAAGCAGCATTAACAGTTATCAGGTTTCCGGCTAAAATATTATTGCGGAACATCATCGAGTCATTTACAAACTTT
>JAZKGH010000074.1:0-11380 GCA_040386055.1 Bacteroidota bacterium | reverse complement strand
CATTGAAATTTAAGAACTTTGCCTGGAAAGGAAATGAATTTAGGTTTATCCTCATTTTAGCGACAATGGTTTCTGTTGCACTTTTTCAATACTTGGGAATAGCCATCGCAATCATTCTTTATATTTTGATTTCAATTATTTACAACTTTACGCATAAAACAACAGATGAAATTTAAAGCAGAAATTAATGTAATGCCACATGATGCATTATTGGATCCTCAAGGAAAAGCAGTAACCGGAAGCATGAAAAATATTGGATTGGAAGCTATTCAGCATGTACGTGTGGGTAAACACATTTCACTGGAAGTAGAAGCGAAGGATGAAGCAGCTGCCAAACAAATGGTGGATGACGCGTGCACAAAATTGCTGGCCAACATGATCATGGAACGCTATGATTTTGCGTTGACAGCTATATAAGCTTAACTTTATAAGCAACCCGATGAAAAAAATCACCATACTGTTTGGGTGCATTTGCATTTGCCTGCTGCAAGTGGAGGCACAGGATATTGAGTATGCCAAACGGGTGGTTAAAGATTTATGCTCGCCCGAAATGGCCGGCAGGGGTTATGTGAAGAAAGGGATGCAAAAAGCAGCCGATTATATTCACAATGAATACAAACAGACAGGTTTAGTGTCATTTGGGGTTGATTATTTTCAGCCCCTAGGGTATCAGGCCATTGCGTTTCCCAATAGAGTGGAAGTGAGCATTGATGATAAGGAGATGATTGCCGGAGAAGATTTTATTGTTTCTCCCGGTTGTCCCAATATCACAGGAGCATTTGATATAGTGATTATAGATTCAGCAACTATTGATAATCCGGCAGCATTCAAAACATTTGAGAAGACAGCCTTTTACAAAACATTTTTGGTTGTTGACGGACTGAAAGGCAAAAAACTGCTGAATACAGAAGCAGCTACAAAAATTCTGAGTAACGGCTATAAAGCCAAAGGCCTTATTTATGCCAATCAGGAAAAACTTACATGGAGTGTTGCCCTTGAATGGGAGAAGTTTCCGACTTTATATTTTCTCAAAGGAGCTATACAACAGTTACCTTATCGCATCAAACTGTTGATTGAATCAGAGGCGAACGATTATGCAGTTAACAATGTAATAGGTTATGTAAAAGGCACTCAATACCCCGATTCTTTTTTGGTGCTTTCCGCACATTATGACCATTTGGGAATGCTGGGACATTATGCCATGTTTCCGGGGGCCAATGATAATGCAAGTGGTGTGGCCATGATGCTTGATCTGATGAAAAACATTAAAAAGAATCCATTGCCATATTCTGTTGCATTTATGGCTTTTGCGGGAGAAGAGGCAGGTTTAATAGGATCCGTATATTATACTCAAATACCATTGTTCCCGTTATCTCAAATCAGTATGCTCATTAATCTGGATCTTATGGGCACAGGCGACAAGGGAATGACGGTAGTGAATGCAACCGTATTTCCGAATGAATTTCAACAGATTCAATTATTAAATTTGAACAAGGATTACCTGCCTGTAGTGAATGCCAGAGGGAAAGCTGCCAACAGTGATCATTACTATTTCACAGAGAAGGGTGTTAAATCATTTTTCTTCTATTTAATGGGAGAGTATAAGTATTACCATGATATAAACGATGGACCTGAGGCATTGACATTCAGTAAATACAATGAAGCATTTTCGCTCATTCACGATTTCATGACGGAGTATTCGATACAGTATAGTAAGTAATGTTCTGTTGTTTAATTCTATTTAACCCCCTTTATATAATATATCGTTGTTTAATTCTATTTAATAACCTAAAATTACCTTTATTTTAACTTTTCGCGCATGGCGCTATTCAATTCACTTGTAACTTGGTATCTAAAGAAGAGGATACCAAACATTGAACACTTTATGTTGCATCCTGAAGAGGTACAACAAGATTTGTTTGTGCATTTAATTGAAACGGCCAGAGATACTGAATGGGGAAGAAAGTATGGATATAAAAGCATCCGTACGCTGGCTGATTTTAAAGAACGCGTACCGGTAGGGAACTACGAATCACATACTCCATACATTGACCGCATGTTGCGTGGCGAACAAAATATTTTATGGCCGAGCGAAATCAAATGGTTTGCCAAATCATCAGGCACAACAAGTTCCAAGAGTAAGTTTATTCCGGTGAGCAATGAAAGCCTTGAGGAGTCTCATTTTCAGGGAGGAAAGGATGCCTTGTTGTTTTATTATAACAACAGACCCGAGAGTAAGATTTTTGACGGTAAAGGATTGGTGATGGGAGGAAGTCATCAAATTAACAAAGGCATAGCAGATAGTTATTTTGGAGATGTATCAGCAGTAATGATGCAAAACCTGCCTTTCTGGGCTCAATACTTTCGTACTCCTGATCTCAATATTGCCATCATGGATAATTGGGATGAAAAGATTGAAAAGATGGTAGCTGCGACCCAAAATGAAGATGTTACCAATATTTCGGGAGTGCCTACATGGACATTGGTATTGATTGAGAAGTTATTGGCTGCAACCGGAAAAGATAGTCTTACGGATATATGGCCAAACCTTGAACTGTATATTCATGGAGGCGTAAGTTTTGCTCCATACAAGGATCGCTTTAAAAAGCTGATTCGTTCATCAGCTGTTTCGTATCTGGAAACATATAATGCATCCGAAGGGTTTTTAGGAATTCAGGAGTCGTTGCATCGCGATGATTTGTTATTGATGCTTGATTACGGCATTTATTTTGAGTTTATGCCAATGACTGAATATGGAAAGGAATTCCCGCAAACATATTCGCTGGATGAAGTAAAAACCGGTGAAAATTATGCATTGGTTATTTCCACCAATTCCGGATTATGGAGATACATTATTGGCGACACGATTAAATTTACGGATTTGAAACCGTTTCGATTTAAAATAACCGGCAGGACTAAACATTTTATTAATGCTTTTGGTGAGGAATTGGTTATTGAGAATGCCGATTATGCCATTTCGAGCGCGTGTAAAAAACTGAATGTGAGTATTACGGACTATACCGCAGCACCCGTTCATTTTGAGCGAGATCAAATTGGAACGCATGAATGGTTGATTGAGTTTGAAAATGAACCACATTCGTTAGATCATTTTGCGGATGAGCTGGACATTCATCTTAAAAGTGTTAATTCCGATTATGAGGCAAAACGTTTTAAAGACATGGCAATGACCAAGCCCATTATAAAAATGCTGCCCAAGGGAACCTTCCAGGCATGGCTCAAAAAATCGGGGAAGCTTGGAGGCCAGCATAAAGTACCCCGCTTATCCAACACCCGACAGTATATTGATGATATTTTAAACACATCACTTCTATCAAATCTCTAGAAAATTCATATGAAGAAATGCATTCTTGTAATCTGTACCCTGTTTACGTTACCACTATTTGCTCAACGCGCAGCTACCGACTATGGAGATTTGTATTACGAATTCTTCCAGTTTAAAGAAGCGGCCAAATATTACGAACAAGCACTCAATAGCAAGCGTGTGAAAAATACGCAGTATTTGCACGAACAGCTTTCTCAATGTTATAAGTACTTGTTTCAATATAAAAGGGCTGAAGAGTATTTTGAAGAGGTGATGAAACACGAAAAGATACAGCCTGAATTTTACATAGACTATGGTAATATATTAAAATTGAATGGAAAGTATGCAGATGCCAAGTTGCAGTTTGAGAAGTACCAGAAGGTTACAGGCTCTGACATAGTAGAGTCGAATATTCGCTCAGTCAATTGGGCAATTCAATATGCTGATACAGTAAAAAATTATGCGGTATTTCAAACGGATTTGAATATCAACGGACAATCGTTGGGATATTGCTTTTATGATGACGGATTGATTTATGCGCATGCCCGCAATAAGAAACAAATAGGTAAGGATATGTCGCCTTTGTTTGATTTGGATTATGCGCGCAATATCAACAACACGGAATTCAAAGCAGATGTTGAAATGCTTGCACTTATTAAATTTGATCTAAATGAAGGCTCTCCATGTATTTCTCCGGATAAAAACACTTTGTACTTTTCAGCCAATTCAACAAACCTTAAAAAGAAGAGCAAAAAAAGCGGAGGTGAAGTAGAGGTAAGTGATGAAGGTGTTGCTAATTTCAAGATTTATGCTGCCGGCACTGAGGGGGGGTATTTTCAGAATCCGGAACCTCTTTCTTTTAATAACAATGAATACAACTGTATTCATCCTTTTATGATGGAAGATGGTATAACATTATTGTTCAGTTCGAATATGCCGGGCGGATATGGCGGGTTTGATTTATATAAATCAGTTAAACAAGGAGAAGTTTGGAGTAAACCGTTTAACTTAGGTAATACGGTAAATACCTCGGAAAATGAATTGTTTCCATGGGTAAGTGAGAGTATGCTTTATTTTTCGTCAAAAGGATTTAATAACTATGGAGGATATGATATTTATATCGCCAGAATGGATCGGAACACGGGTGAACTTTCAACTCTTAAAAATTTGGGGCAACCCATTAATTCGTTCAGGGATGATGTAGCTTTTATTACAAAGGACGGAGGTCGTACAGGTTATTTTTCCAGCAATAGAGGAAACGATGATGGTGACGATTATGTGTATTATTTCAGAGAAACAATTGTAGCAGCACCAGTTCCGGTTGCTACTACTACAAGTCCAACACCATCAATTCCCAAATCCAGTTCAGTTACTCCTCCGGTTAAGGTAGTATCACCAATACCATCACCAACAGTTATTCCCCCTCCTCCAGCAAGTACTGTTATAGCTAAGAAAAATTCACCAAAGGCTAAAACACCAACCAGCCAACCCCAACAGGCAACAAATTCGAATGCACCTGAAACGGTATCACCCAAACCAGTAACGCATGTCGCAACTACAGCTATTTCAACGGATGTAAGCAAGTTACTTCAAACACAATTCAAGTCTGTTTTATTCAGGTTTAATGATGCAGAAATTTCTGCTCCACTAATGGAAGCAGCTGACTCCATTGCCCGGATACTGAATGGAAACAATACATTAAAAGTATACATTACCGGGCATACAGATAGCCGTGGTAGTTTTTCCTATAATATCGCCTTGTCAAACAAACGTGCAGCATCGCTCAAGCGTTACCTGCTTAATAAAGGTGTTGCTGCAACTAAAATTATCACCAGAGGTTTGGGCGAAAGCCGGCTTGTTAATGAATGTGAGGATAATGTATTGTGCAGTGATGAACAGCATGCACTCAACAGACGTGTAGAAATGCGATTGGTGCAATAAAAATGGATGTTAGAGGAAGATGATGGAAGAAAGATGTTAGAGTGATTCTGGAAGTTGTTAAAAAATACAGCAATTATTTCTTCCGCTCAATAACAAAATCAACTAATTGTTTCAGGTTTTGGGCTGCATCATTATTGGAGATAGTGTCGATGATGGCAAGTGCTTCTGCCTGATATTGGAGCATTACTTTTCGTGTGTATGCAATACCTTCATGTGCATTCACATAAGCAATCACTTCAGCAACACGCTTCTTATCGGTATTATGTTTTTTTATCGAATTGATAATATAGTTACGCGTGCTTTTGTCGGTATTATTGATGGTATAGATGATAGGAAGCGTCAATTTTTTTTCCTTCAAATCAATGCCTGTAGGTTTTCCAATATCATCGTCACCATAATCCAGTAAATCATCTTTGATTTGGAATGCAACACCGATCTTTTCTCCAAACAAATGCATTTTACGGATATCCTCCTGAGAGGCTCCTGCGCTGGCTGCACCAATGGCGCAACAGCTGGCAATCAGGGATGCTGTTTTTTTGCGTATGATATCAAAATAAACTTCTTCACTTAAATTCAGGTTACGGGTTTTCTCAATTTGCAATAATTCACCTTCACTCATAGCCTCAACAGCTGAGCTCACAATTTCGAGCAAGTGGTAGTCTTTGTTTTTTACCGAAAGGAGCAATCCCTTGCTCAGCAAATAATCTCCAACAAGTACTGCAATTTTATTTTTCCATAAAGCATTGATGCTAAAAAAACCTCTGCGCTCATCACTATCATCCACAACATCATCATGAACCAGTGTTGCGGTGTGCAGGAGCTCAACCAATGAGGCGGCCCTGTAGGTAGATTCATTGATTCCGGAAAACAATCGGGCCGACATAAAAACAAACATCGGACGAATCTGCTTTCCTTTTCGTTTAACGATGTAGGTCATGATAGTATCCAACAATGCAACATTGCTTTTCATTGCTTCGCGGAACTTGATTTCAAATAAATCGAGCTCTGCGGAAATAGGTTGTTTTATGGAATCGATTTTACTCACAGTATACGGATGCAAATAAAGGAATTTTGGGGGTAAATGATGGAGTTTGCAGAAAACATTTTGAATGCAGGTAAACAAGCTGTTGCAGAACTGGTCATGTTATAGAGAGCAACGGGAAAGAATACAGAAGCCATTGATTATTCTTGACTCTCAAACCCTACATTTCAACTCCAAATAACTAAAGGATGATCTCAATGGTGGTTCCTCTTTCGGGGGAGCTGTATACATTAATGGTTGCTCCAATGAGTTCGGCCAATTCAAATACGATAATATAACCCAATCCGGTACCATCAGCACTATCATCAAACATATTCGTTTTGGTTTTGCTGAGGATGTTTTCAATACGCTGTAGATTGTGTTTACTCATTCCTTGTCCGTCATCAGCAATTGTTATTTTGTATTTACCGGCTTCCAGATTTGAAGAGATTCGAATGATACTGCTATGTGTATATTTTACGGCATTTGAAATCAAATTTTGCAGGATGATGGTGATAATAGTTTTGTCTGTTTTGATGATATCATCCATCTCCACTTCATTTACAATTGTATTCTTACGTGACAGTGCAATTTCCTGAAGCAAATCACTGATCTCTTCTACAAGAGAATAAGGTGCGATATTCGTTTCATGAACCTTAATCAGATTATTTTGATACCTTACCCAATTGAGAATGTTCTGTGCATTTTCATGCAAACGTTGTGAGGTATGGTGTATTTCTCTGATGACTTCTTTTTCCTGAGCAGTATTGTTATTCTCGGATTTAAAGTTCCTTGACACAATTGAAATAAATTTTATCGGAGTTACGATATCATGAGAAATAATAGAGATAAGTTTATTTTTAACATTCACTGCCTGCAACAGTTCCTGTTGTGATTTTTGAAGATTACTATTGCTCTCTTGCAGCTCTTGAGTACGTGATGATACCCTTTGTTCGAGCAGTTGATTCTGGGTACGGAGTCTTTGGTTGTATGCTCTGTTCAGTGCCAATATAATGAGTGCCAGTAAAGCTATACATAAGAAGAGGAACCATAAATTTTCATAGTATCTTTTATCTTTAATCAAAATGAATGAACGGGTATGATAATCATTGTCACCAAATCCGGTGCGCATCCTAAGTATGAGCTTGTGTGTACCCGAAGGAACATGGATCAGTGAAATTTCCGAATGTTCGGATGAATGAGGGATCCAGTCTTTATGATAAGTTTCTATTTTATAATCAGACTCAATATTGTAGTTATTACCCCAATAGGCACTCGTAAATGCAATGGATATTTGTTCGGCATCCGAAGCAATCTGAAGAGTATCGGATAAGGGTTGCTGTAATCCATCAATACTAATATAATCAACGTATATTGGATTGTTTGGGAAGTTATCTTTAATAGAAGAGGGTTTGAACCAAACAAAACCACCCATATTTGAAAACGAAAAATAACCATTGGGCATACTCAAACTACTTTCAGAACATCCTCCGTTGAACTCTACATTAGCAATGCCCTCATTGTCGTTCATGTATTGATAATGAATGGATTTTTGTGTGCCTGCAATATGATTTTTAACGGTAGTAAGCGTGGTATAAAAGAGCCCGTTATTTGTACTGATAAAAACCCTGTCCTGAGAATCAATTCTAATGCTGTGTGCCTTGGACAGATGCATTTTTTTATCGAGCGGAAAGGAAATGACGTTGTTGTTGTCAATTGCAAACAGGCCGGTACCATAACTGCATCCCAGAATAAAGTTTTCAGTTGGATACAGGTATCTTACATTGGGAGTATTTGCTACTTTTTTAATGGAGTTTATTTTTTTATTGATAATGTCAAATGTAAAAACGCCATCGGAACAGCCATAATAGTAATGGTTTTTAAACCGTATAAGGCAAAAAGGTCTTGCTGTTTCCTGTGATTTATTCAGTGGTTTGGGTAAGGGATTCATGGATACCATCCGTCCTCTTATGAAAACATAGATGATGCGATAAGAGGAAACAATCATCGTATCACCATGTTGAAAAATGGCACTGAATCGATTTTCAGGGTCCTTTACAAGGGATTTAACATTGCCATTCTGATAAATGAATAGCGAGTCACCATTCGAATACCAAATATTGTTTTTATAATCTTTCAGTAATACTCCATTTTCTGAGTGTATTCTATACTTACTTTTGTTTACGCTATTAGGTCCTATTTCATAACCAAGTCCATCTAATATGCTTGAATCTGATATGGCAATTTGACCGTATGCACCTGAAATTCCTGGGGCATTCACGGTTTTGAAATACCCGGGTTTAAAAACATAAAAACCATTTGTAGTGGTAGCAATCACAATAATATCCCGGTGTGGATTGTACAATATCTGGTTAATCTGAGTATGGGGAACAGGTAAGGTATTCAATAATGACTTTAATTTAAATTGATGAGCATTTTCACCAATGGTCAGGGCATAGAGTTTATTGTTACATGCAATAAGTGGATTTTCATATCCCATTTTCCAGTAAAGAGTAAATATATTGCCACCAACAGGTGTCTGAAGGGTACAGGTTGTAAAAGACTTGGCAATAGGATCTACATGTAAAATATTTTTACCCGAAGTTTTGATATAAAGATTGGAACCAATACGAAACATTGCTTCAATTTGAGGTAATCGTTGTATATCGATGCTATCAATTTTTACCAGTCCATTAAAACTATAGATATAATTTAAACCCACTATATAATATTCCTTATTGCGCATGGGAACAGTAATAGCAGGATAGGTGCGAACACCGTTCGTTCGAAGGAAATATTTGCCGGCATTTTCAATATCAACAATTGTTTCGATGGTTGGAATACCATGAGCAAATGGTTGATACTCCAGTTGTCGTTGATTGGGAACAGGCTGAATTGTATTTTGCTGTATCTGCCATAATTGTCCATCCGAGTTGGAGGTAACAAGTTTATGATCTGTTGTTTGATGAATCCAGCGGAAACGGTCGTTGGATATTTGCGGATAGGATGAAGACTGGAACGTTTTAAACAGGCTGCCATCAAATCTTACCAAACCCGATTCAGTGGTTAGCCATAAAAATTGATGTTTATCAAACCACACATTGATAACACTGTTTTGCGGCAATCCGTTTTGTTGGGTATAATGAAAAGAAACATACTCCTGAGCAAAGCTGTTGAAGGTATTTAACAGCAGTCCAAAGCAGATAAGTAAGTTTCTTACATAAGTCTTCATTAAGTACTTTTAAATTGATACAATTCGGTAACGTTGCGCAAATCAATGATGTTGGAAACGGATAATTTTTCAAAAATACGAGCTTTATAAGTAGCAACAGTTGTCGCTTTTAAATCCAGTTGATTGGATATTTCTTTTACAGTTTCACCTTTTAGCAAACGGTTGAGTACGCTCAATTCTCTTTCCGATAATGACAAGAGTGGATTAGAGTGTTTTTGTTTATTGTCATTCATTACCTCTTGTAAATGGCTGCTTACATATGGTCTTTTTCTAAAAAAAAGATCTAAAGCCTTAACAACTTCATGTTCGTCACTCTGTTTACTCAGGAAACCCAGAGCACCCATTTGAAGCATTCTGCTTCCGAAAAGATCTTCCGAACTCATCGTATAAATCAATACAGGAATATTCGGGTATAATGTTCTCAGCTGGGGGAGAATTTCAATTACATTGGCATCCTGTAATTGCATATCCAGAATCATATGCGTAACAGGTTTTTCTTGCAGTATGCGTAGAATTTGTTGTGTACTGTCTGCCTCAATAATTTGCTCCCGCTTAAAAAAATTATCCATGAGTACTTTCATACCTCTGCGAATAATAACATGATCATCAGCTAAAAGAATGAGTTTGTTTTCAGACATGGTATGCTTCAATAAATGAGCGTCAAATGTAGTGAATCTTCCAGATATTTATTGATGCAAAGTTGGTTATTTGAAGAGTAGAAATTGATAAAACATATGTTGAAAGAGGGTAATAGACGGGTAACAGGAAACCGAATAACCTTGAGAGTGAATTCTCAATCTGTTGCCTGGAATTTGTTATAAACAAACAAAGAATAGAAGAATGGAGGAGGGCAGATTTGAAAGTAGGAAGAAGTTAAATAAAGCGTTCTCACAGTTATGATGAATAATTTTTGATCAAGTCATGTGTCTGAAATTGCTATTTATTTTATGGATAAGCCATTTGTTTTGAATTTGAAATCGAATCGAGGTTATATGAAACCAAACGAATAAAGTTTGGCGAAGATAATTCTTAACTTTACCAACCAATTGCCCTAAGATATCGTAATAACTACATACACATGTTAAAATTGTAAATTGTATAGTCATGAAAAAAATCTTACACATTGTCTGTTTAGTGATGATTAGCTTCAACTTTGCTGAAGCCCAGGTTACCTTAAATACAACAATTGGCTCAACCGGTTATACAGGCACAAATAGCTCTGGAGCTGGGAGTTTTATAACCTTTGCTATTCAAAACAATAGCTCCGCGAATATTTTGTTGACTGATGTAGGCAATTGGTCTACAGCAGCAACGTCAAATACCTATACGTTGTATTATAGCTCAACATCACTTGGAGGAACAGTTTCTCTTACTGCACCTGACTGGACGCAAATTGCAACAGGAACAGCAACAGTGGTCGCTTCTGTAGTAAATCCTGTTCTTTCTGGTATTAACTTTGTTATTCCAATCGGTGTAACTTACCGATTTGCATTGTTCAATACAGGTACGAATTCATACAGTGGAACGGGTGTGGGTACATGTACTCCAAATACATTCACAGCAGCGGGTAGTGGCGTTAACCTTTTATTAGGTGATATTCAAATTGGGGGGCAATATGTAGGTTATGGAGCTACCAATAACCCTCGATTTTTCACGGGATCAATTACTTACTCCGTAGTAGCAGGAGGAGGTCCTACAACTATTCCACCTATTGCCAGTTATGCCTATACTAAAACCCCTCAGGATACAGTTTGGGTAGCAAGTCCGCGTACGATTGTAAATACAAGCTCGGGAGCAGATAAAAGCTATTGGGATATCATTGGTTACAATGCCGTAACAAAAAACGGACCTTATGCTGCCTTCC
>JAZKGH010000073.1:9432-10186 GCA_040386055.1 Bacteroidota bacterium | reverse complement strand
AACATGCCTTTGCTCGAAACTATTTTAGGGGAAATTACCAAATTCGGATTCCTGGCTATCATCATTATTTTTCAGCAGGAAATTCGCAAATTTTTATTGCTCCTTGGAAAGATCAGTTTTCTTGCCGAGAATAAATCCATGTTCCGTTTTCTTCCCTGGAACTGGAAAATTGAGAAGAGTTTTCACACCAACTTTGAAGAAATCGTTGACGCATGTGAATTTTTAGCAGAAACCAATCAGGGTGCCATCATGGTATTTCCAAAGACCTCTGAAATGAAATTCATTGGTTCGAGCGGAGAGTTTATTGATGCACATATTACCCGAAGATTGCTCATTAGTATTTTTAACAAGTACAGTCCGCTTCATGATGGTGCGGTGATAATAGCCAACAGTAAAATAAAAGCAGCCAATGCCGTTTTACCTGTAAGTGAAAACCCGGAATTACTCAATAAATATGGGTTGCGCCACTTATCTGCTATTGGCATTACCGAACAAACAGATGCCATTGTATTAGTAGTATCTGAAGAAAGAGGATCGATTGCTATTGCTAAAGAAGGAAAGTTAATGGAAGGCCTGACCAAATCCCAAATCATCGAAATCCTGAATAAAGAATTTGTGAACGATATGGTGAGGGTTGATTGATTCGGTTGAAGTTGATTGGTTAAGTATGTTAATAGGTTAATGGAGTTAACTGGTTAATTTGAGATCTTCAGAATTCCATTGTTCTTATCAGTCCCGCTAGGGACCTAACATG
>JAZKGH010000073.1:4490-9422 GCA_040386055.1 Bacteroidota bacterium | reverse complement strand
CTTTAGGGATGAAACATTTCCCGCACGTATATTTTTTCATCTACAACCATAGCTTATGGTTTAAACCCTAAGCTGAATAAAATATAAAATCAAACAATCCTTAAACAAAAAAGGAAGCTTTCGCTTCCTTTCTATTTATTATTTCTTTGCACTTGTTGTTGAGTCGTTTTTATCAAACTCTTCAAAAATTTGCTCAGGTGTTTTACCCAAATTCTGAATAGAGAATTTTGCGTCTTCGGCTAACTCACTGTTGGGATACAACTCAATGAATTTTACATATACCGTTTTGGCCCGACTCATATCCTGCATGCTGTTTTCATATACGTAACCTTGCAAAAACAAAGCCTCCTCTGCCATTTTATGTTTAGGGTATTTATCTATTACCTGTTGGAATAATGCTAGTGCCTGCTCATGATTGGCTGTAGCATTGCAACGTTGACCTGCTTTAAATAAAAACTCAGGAGCCAGTTCATCATCCGGATATTTATTAGCAAAATCAATATAGGCTGCCTTCACCTTTTCAATTTGTTCGGGACTAAAAATACTGTCATTCGCTTCTAAATTTTTGATATTAGCAAGCGCCTTTTCTTTAGGTGATTGACAAGCCACGATGGTTACAATGGCAAATGCGATAAAAAATACTTTTTTCATGTGTTAAAATAGTGATGCGATGTTATAACAAATTTCGACATCTGCAAATGCCGGAATGTACACGCGATGTTAATATTGTCCGGTTCGCAAGAGTACCAAAGTACATGCCTGTAATGGTTGAATCCCATTATCTATAAGCTTTTGCTCGAATTCAGGGTTCTCCGTTCCCGGATTAAATACTACTCTCTTCGGATGTAATCCAATAATGTAGTCATAATATTCCCGTTGATTGGTTGGATTAAGGTATAATGTTACAGTATCAAAATCCTTATCCTCAGGCAATTCATTTACCATCGGTTTTCCGTTAATTTCTCCTTTTTTAATCCCGTAGGGAACCACCTCATGCTCATATTCTGTAAGCATTTCGGTAGCCATGTATCCGTATCGTGCGGGGTTAGGCGAAGCTCCCAATACCAGTGTTTTCTTTTTCATAGATTGTTTTCCTATTCAAAATTAACACTTAATCCGCCCAAAAGTTCCTGATAAATTTCAGTTGAGATGCTTATTTTCGCACCTTAAACCACTACAGCATGACACTGTAGACTATTATTATACTGGATGAAAATATCTTATAACTGGCTGCTCGAACTGATCGATATACATAAAACACCCGAAGAAATTTCGGCCATGCTTACTGGAACAGGGCTGGAAGTAGAAGGTATTGAAAAATATGAATCACTTAAAGGAGGACTGGAAGGTATTATGGTGGGTGAAGTATTGACCTGTGCCAAACACCCCAATGCCGATAAATTAAGTATTACCACAGTGAATGTGGGAGGTGAAAGCCCCCTGCAAATTGTTTGTGGTGCACCTAATGTAGCCGCGGGACAAAAAGTACTAGTGGCAACAGTTGGCTGCACGGTATATCCTACTTCAGGCGAACCTTTCAAAATCAACAAGAGTAAAATCCGTGGAGAAGTGAGTGAAGGGATGATCTGTGCTGAAGACGAACTAGGCTTAGGCCAGAGCCATGCAGGTATTTTGGTATTACCCGATACACATATTGTTGGTTCCAAAGCATCCAATTATTTTCCCATTTATATTGATCACCTGATTGAAATAGGATTAACAGCCAACCGTGGAGATGCAGCTTCACATCTGGGAGTGGCAAGAGACCTGAGAGCCTTAACAGGAACTGAAATTAAATATCCGACTTCCAATCTCAAATCCGAAATCTCAAATCTCAAATCCGAAATCTCAATTGATCTTGAGGACACTGATTGTCCCAGATACTCCGGACTTTCAATTAGTGGCATTGAGGTTAAGGATTCCCCTGATTGGTTACAAAACAAATTGAAAGTAATTGGACTCTCTCCTATTAATAATATCGTGGATGCTACCAATTATGTATTGCACGAAATGGGTCAACCGTTACATGCTTTTGACGCGGATAAAATTGGCGGCAATAAGATAATCGTAAAAAAAGCGGCAGCCGGCAGCACTTTTACTACATTGGATAAAGTAGAACGCAAACTCACAGGAGTAGAGTTGATGATTTGTGATGCTGAAAAACCTTTAGCCATTGCAGGGGTATTTGGTGGTATGGATTCAGGTATTCAATCTTCTACAAAAAACATATTTATTGAAAGCGCTTATTTTAATGCGGCTTCTGTTCGCAAAACTGCTAAAACACATGGATTGAATACGGATGCTTCTTTCCGTTACGAACGCGGAACGGATCCGAATATCACCCTAGATGCATTGAAACGGGTAGCTTCAATTATACTGGAAATTGCCGGAGGTTCGGTGAGTTCTGAAATTGTTGATGTCTATCCAAACCCGGTTCAACCTATTGAGTTAAACTTTTCTTTGAGCAAGTGTCACCGTCTCATCGGGCAAAAAATTCCGTTGACAGATACCAAACGTATTTTAGCAGGATTGGACATTGAAGTCGTTTCTGAAACTGCTGATTCATTATCATTATTGTTACCCGCCTACCGATCGGATGTAACCCGTGAAGCGGATGTTTCGGAAGAAATCCTGCGCATTTATGGATTGAATAATATTGATATCCCTACTCAGGTAAAATCTTCGATCTCTACCTCACCCGATGAAAATAATTTCTGCCTGCGCAATAAAGTAGCGGACTATTTAAGTGCGAATGGATTTCTGGAGCTTACTTGCAACTCGCTTACCAAATCGGCTTATTATACTGAAGAGGAGTTGAGTAATGCCGTGCGAATGTTGAATCCACTGAGCAGTGATCTTGATATAATGCGCATGGAAATGATGTACAGCGGACTGGAGATGTTGCAATACAATAACAACCGTAAATCATCAGACATCAAATGTTTTGAATATGGATTGACCTACCAAAACATTGAAGGGAAATATAAAGAGACATCTCATTTTGTGGTTTATATAACCGGCAATAAACAAGGAGAAAGCTGGAGTCAACCTCAACAAGCGTCAAACTACTTTAGCCTGAAATCTACTGTTCTGAATATTTTATCTAAGCTTGGCATCAACCAGCGCTTGGAAAGTTCTTATAGCGAAGAACATACCCGACTGTACAATACCACAATACTGTCATTTAACAAGAAACCACTAGTAACATTTGGAACAATCCAACCAACTATTACAGAGAAATTTGATTTAAGTCAACCGGTGTATATGGCCGATTTCGATTGGAAAAACGTATTGTCTTTGGTTCAAGCCAACAACATGAAATTCCGTCCAATATCAACTTTCCCACAAGTACGCAGAGACCTTGCCCTTGTGCTCGATCAAAAAGTTACTTACGGGGAATTGGAGCGTATCGCCTTAAAATCGGAACCGAAACTCTTGCAATACATTAATGCATTTGACGTTTACCAAGGTGATAAAATAGAGCAGGGTAAAAAATCGTATGCATTGAGTTTTGTGTTGCAGGATGATGAAAAAACAATGACTGACCAGGATATTGACAGGGTTATGAGCAAGTTGATCAAACAATTTGAGAAAGAACTAGGTGCTAGCTTAAGGAGCTAATCATGGATATATTAACTGTAACTGCTGAAGAAATCAAACTCAAAGTCATCAAGCTCTTACAACGGGTTGATGATCTTGAAAAGCGCTATGAGGCCGTTCAGAAAGAAAACATAATGCTCAAAAACTCCCTCGAAGAGCAAAAAAATACCAATAAAGCATTAGCAGAAACGAATAAAATGCTTAAAATTGCTGAAACGCTTCATCAGTCTGATGATAACCGTGACCTAAAAAAATTGGTTAATGGGTATATCAAAGAGATTGACGAATGTTTAAGGTTACTAAGTAGCAAATAGCAAAAACAACGTTGGACGAACTTTCCATCAAAGTGAATATAGCCGACCGGTTTTACCCGTTGAGCGTAAATGCGGAGCAGGAAGAACAAGTGCGGAAAGCAGCCAAGCTTATTAATGACAAGTTGAAAGCCTATGAAAAACAGTTTTCAGTGAAAGATAAGCAGGATATTCTCTCGATGTGCGCCCTTGAACTGGCCACCGAATTGATACAACTCCAAAGCAAACCATTGATTGAAGACAATGGACTAAGCAAAGAGTTAGCAGCGATCCAACACCTGTTAAAACAGGTTCAATTGTAAGCGACATTGCTTAGTTACCACCTTTATTTATTCATTATTAACAAAACCATTTAATAGGTTTATGGAAATTTATTTAGTAGTTATTATTGTCATGGTGGCCCTGGGAGCAGGAGCCGGGTTGATGTATTTTGTCAACCGGTCCATGCAAAAGAACAAGGCCGATAATATCGTGAAGGAGGCTGAAGCCAAAGCAGAAGTGATGAAAAAAGATCGTATGCTGGAAGCCAAAGAGAAATTTATTCAACTAAAATCGGAACATGAGAAAGAGGTTATGCAGCGTAACCAGCAAGTTATCACGGCCGAAAACAAGATTAAACAAAAGGAACAATCCCTGAATCAAAAACTGGAGCAAACTCAGCGTAAAGATCTGGAATTGGAACAAATCAGAGCCAGCCTGCAAAAACAACAAGAAACGTTGGCGTTGAAAAAGGAAGAAGTTGAAAAAGCGCATCAAACTCAGGTAAAACAACTGGAGAAAATTGCAGGTTTAACTGCTGCTGAAGCAAAAGCCCAATTGGTAGATGCCTTAACAGAAGAAGCCCGCACCGAATCCATGAGTAAGATCAAAGATTTAGTGGATGAAGCTAAATTAACCGCAAACAAAGAAGCTAAAAAAATCATTTTAAGCTCTATCCAACGTTCGGCTGCTGAGCATGCTATTGAAAATTCAGTATCGGTATTCAATATCGAAAACGATGAAATGAAAGGTCGTATTATTG
>JAZKGH010000073.1:0-4480 GCA_040386055.1 Bacteroidota bacterium | reverse complement strand
ATTGGCCGTGAGGGTAGAAACATACGCGCATTGGAAGCCGCAACAGGTGTTGAAATCATTGTAGATGATACCCCGGAAGCAATCATTCTTTCATGTTTCGATCCAATTCGCAGAGAAATTGCTCGTTTATCCTTGCACCGCTTGGTTCAGGATGGACGTATTCACCCTGCTCGTATTGAAGAGGTGGTTGCCAAAACCCGTAAACAACTTGAAGAAGAAGTTGTGGAAATTGGAGAGCGTACCTGTATCGATTTGGGAATTCATGGATTGCACCCTGAGTTGATTCGTATGGTGGGACGTATGCGTTACCGCTCGAGTTACGGACAAAACTTATTGCAACACTCCCGTGAAGTAGCCAACTTATGTGCTACGATGGCTGCAGAATTGGGCTTAAATGTAAAATTAGCCAAACGTGCCGGATTGCTCCATGATATTGGAAAAGTTCCGGATGACGATCCGGAAACACCACATGCTTTATTGGGAATGAAGCTTGCTGAGAAGTATAAAGAAAACTGGGAAGTAGTAAACGCTATCGGAGCGCATCATGATGAGGTTGAAATGACCTCTATCCTATCTCCGATCATTCAGGCTTGTGATGCCATTTCAGGTTCACGCCCTGGTGCACGCAGAGAGGATACAGAAAACTACATGAAACGTTTGAAAGACCTTGAAGGAATGGCCCTGAGTTATGGAGGTGTTGAAAAAGCATATGCTATTCAGGCAGGTAGAGAACTACGCGTAATTGTAGAATCTGAAAAGGTTACTGATGATCAGGCTGATATTTTATCAATCGACTTATCTCAACGCATTCAAAAAGAAATGACCTACCCGGGTCAGATCAAAATTACAGTGATCAGAGAAAAGAGAGCTGTAAACTATGCTAAGTAAAAAATAGTGTTTAGAATCTTATTTAAAGGTTGGCCGAATGGTCAACCTTTTTTGTTCATATCCGATTCAACTCCTTTACGCTATTAACCAATCACTTACTCAACTCTATCAACCAATCTCCTTACCCACGCAACGCTCCCATCTTTTTTGTCCTCTTGATAATCAGAATCATAAATATTGATTACCTTAGTTTACCAAATGAAAAAAGTACTCATCCTCATAGCCATACTTTGGAGCATACAACCCTCCTTTGCCAAGCATATTGTTGGTGGGGCCTTTTCGTTGAAACATATAAATGGAAATAACTACTCACTTACCTTAAAAGTGCTGCGTGATTGCTTTGGAGGTGGGGCTCCTTTTGATCAACCGGCAGTTGTTGGTGTCTTTGATCTCAAAACAAATGCACTTATTGAGACTTATGAACTGAATCTGAAATCAGAAGATAAATTAGATTTTGCTGGTTCAAATTGTAACAATGGCATTCCAAATACGTGCACCACATTGGGTCTTTACAATCTAAATATCCTGATGACCCCGGCAAAGTTTAACAATAACACCGGTTATTATTTTGTTTACCAGCGTTGTTGCCGCAACAATATTATTACCAATATACAGACTCCTGAAGATGCCGGAATTGCCATCTACATGGAAATTCCTCCTCCCCGCAACATCATTAATTCAACACCTTATTTTAATGCCAACCCTAACACCTATCTGTGCGTAGGTAACTTAACAAAATACAACCTCAATTTTAAAGATGATGATGGGGATCAGCTTGTCTATTCATTTGTAAATCCTTTAAATGGAACACTCACCCCAAATCATGTAGCTATTGATGTTGATAATGGTGACGAACCTGTTGAGGGCCCCTATCCGGATGTTATCTGGTTTGGAGGACATAATACCAACGAGCAAATATTAGGAACCCCTTCCTTATCTGTAGACGCATCAACCGGAGAACTTAGTGTCAGCCCCATACAAGCCGGTGTATATGTTACAGCCATAAAAGTTGAAGAATTTCGGCAGGGCATAAAAATAGGAGAGGTAAGACTCGAACTACAGTTTAATGTAACTGATTGCCCGCAACCCCTCCCTCAAATTGTGCTCAAGGATACCAATGGTATGTTTATTGGAAATACGGTTACTATTCAAACACCTAATATCGGCTGTTTTGATATAGAAGGATCTGACATTACGGATTCAGTCTTCATGATTGTAAAAAATATTTCATCCGATACGAATATTACGTTCAAGCCTGTTTTCACAAAGGTAAAGAGTGATTTCAGAAAGGTAATCAATAGGGTATGTTGGGAAGCCGCATGTAACCTGCCAGAAGGCAAAACGCAACAACTCAGAGTTGAACTTGTTGATAACGGCTGCCCTTTTCCAACCCGTTCCGTTTTAACCATTAATATTAAAACCATTCCATTGCCAACGGTTAACCAAACTGATATGTTGTGTATGACGTTGATTGATGATAAAGCTACCCAGTTTTATTGGGGGGACTCTACAGGTAATCATCCGTACTTTCATAAATACAATATCTATAGGGCTATTAACTCAGATCCTTTTCTATTGTTGGATTCTGTGCTCGATAAAAACCTCAGAAGTTATACCGACCCTAATACTCCGATGTACTCACTAAACAATTACCGGTATTTTATGCGGGCAGTTAATCAGTGTGGTAAAGAAGGTCCATCTTCGGATACGTTAGGCACATTTGAACAGCTCAAGTATATTCCCGACCAGCAAAAATTAATTACAGCCACCGTATTCGAAAAAAATAAGGTATTGATTACCTGGCCTAAGAGCTACGAAAAAGATTTTGCCCGATACATGGTATATAAAACAGAAGCCTCCACTAATAATTATCAACTGATTAAAACATATACCACTATAACTGATACCCTGCTGATTGATGAAGATGTTGACGTTAACCAATATTCATACTGTTACCATGTAATTATGAAAGATACATGTGATAATTATGGTCCTAAAGGATTGGAAGCGTGTACCATTTTACTGAAAGGAAACTCTATTCCTTTTAAACATACTCTTAATTGGACGCCCTATGATTACTGGGAGTCGGGTACTGCAAATTATGATATTATCAGACAAGGTAATGAATCACCGGTTATAACCGGTATGCTCGCAAATCCAGAGGCTATTGATTTTCTAGATGATCAACTGGATGTCAAATCAGGTATTTTTTCGTATAGTGTTATTGCCAATCAACTTCCGGATCCGAACTATTTTACAGGATTCATCCGCACGGATTGTGGTAATGCTCAAAGTCAATCCAATACCATTGAGCTTTTACAGAAACCGTTGGTCTTTATACCAAATGCATTCACACCCAATGGAGATGGTACAAACGAACTCTGGAACATTCGCGACCTATACGTAAAAGACTATAATTTAGTTGTTTATAACAAATGGGGACAGTTGATTTTTACGAGTAATAATAAGAATGTTAAATGGACCGGAATTTCAGAAAATGGTGATCCTGAACCAACTGACGTATACATTTATCGTCTGGTATATACCGGATACGATGAAAGCCGAGCTGTTCTGCAAGGCAACATAACAATTTTAAGGTAAAATTTTAATATCCAGTATTTTAGTTACTATCAGGCTATTTTTAGCTGTTGATAACCCCATCCTTATCCACACCTTTTTAACATTTCCGAGATAAGTGTGCATAAGCATGCTTTTACCTCTTAAAACTTGTGTGTAATAACGAACGCTGCTTTGGTGTTAATTGGCCGGGAGGTCATACATTTACAAGTGTTGAAGGGCATTCAGAACCCATTGACAATCAATAGCAATCAAATTAAAAACACTAAAGATAATGGAAGAAAAAGTAACCCTAATTGCTCGCAGAAAGAGCATCCAAATTGTATTTGACTATGCCATGGACCTAAAAATTCCTTTCCAGGTAAGTAACCGGGGAATTTCGGCTGATGAATTTGAGATTGACCTGACTATCAATGGAATAAAACAAGGTGTGGCCTTGGGTATGTTTGTAAAAGAGCATAAATTTGAAGTCTCAGGTTTAGGAGAATTAGCTAAGGTGAAAACCAATGGAAACACTTCTAAAAAGCCTGAAACAAAAGAGAACGGATTGGGTAGTCTGGCAGAAGTTGTTTCTGTAACGGAAGAACCAGCTGCTTCAAGCGTACTCAACTTTTAAATGGAAAACCGGTAACGGAAGTTGCCATGTTTTTATAGTTGATTCATTACACAAAAAATGCCCCGTTTATTCGGGGCATTTTTGTTTATAGAAAGCTAATTTTATTAATGCTGGAAATTGGAATCACAACACCTCCTTTTAGGGTAACGTTATCATCGGTTGTTGCCCATACTGTTGTTTCAACTTCCTTCACGCCTTCCGTGGTCGTAAAAAATATCTTATACTTCACATGTTCGCTGTTTCCCAAAATCATTGCCTTCTCTAATTCTGCCTTGCGCTCTGCACGTGCTTCTTTTGTATCAAGCACATCATAAGTTACAAAATGATATTTTGTAACTTCTTCTTTAGGGATTAATTCAAAGTCGTTCATTTATTTTCTAATATTAATGATACCAAATT
>JAZKGH010000072.1:0-6763 GCA_040386055.1 Bacteroidota bacterium | reverse complement strand
CTTGCTAAATCACGCTTGGGCAATATTCACAGAATTACTTTAGCCATTAATATCAGATAATGCAACGTATACATACCATATTGCTGTTTTTGCTGAGCGCAAGTATACTTTCCTCCTGCTCAGCTTTGTTTGGCAGCAAACAGGATGATCAGATAGATGAAGTATTTGAACAGGGAAAAATTGACCCTAAGTTAAATCCCAGCAATGTTGGGTATGTACCTGTCTTTCCCTTTTTTCAGAATCTGATCAATCCGGTAGATATTTATGTGGGCTATGACGAGCTCATATACGTGGTCGCTTTGAATGATGAAACTAATCCTTTGGATAATGAACTTATTATCATGGACCAAAAAGGAACCATCGGAAATCGCATTACCATCAATGGCGCAACAGATGTTACAATGGATAGACGCTTGCAGGTATATGTAGTGGGAAGAGTAGAAACATCCTTTGGTAACAGAGCATGTGTATATCGTATTGGAAATACTGCCGTAGGTGCTCCGGAGTTTGTTGATACACTGATTCATCCTCTGTGTGATGTATCGCGCGCATCAACTGGTAATCGTTTTGCCAATGACGAGGCCGTACAGTTTACCGGTGTGGCAACATTGTACGACAATACCTTATATGTTACCCGTACAGGTCCCCTTAACGATGTAAACTCATTTGTTCGTCCGGATAACGGAGTGCTCGTATACGATGCAGAAGGAGGTAATATTGGCTATGCGCAGGGATTGAATCCAAACACATCCGGCATTAAATCTTCTGTAGGTATTTCTTCTATCGCAACCCTTGTAGGACCACCTCAACGTTTGCAAGGCATGAGTACATCCAAAGACTTTATTATTACACTTGCTGATCAGGCTACTTCTTTAGAATACCGTGCATTAGGCATTTCCGTAGTTGATGACCCCGACCTGGGAACACAATACAACGAAGCTCCGGCCCTACTCAATTTTGATTATTCAAAAGCCGATCGTTTTTTATACGAATCAAACCGTTTCAAAAAACCGGAGGATAGTTATATCTCTCCCGATAATTTGCAATATGTTTTTATTGTAGATAGCGGAACAGACTCCCTATACGTATTTACAAATCAGGGTTACGAAGGAATCAATCCCCCTGCCAACTCTGGTTTGCGTAAACAAGCCATTGTAAGTTTTGGCGGGCCGGGGGCAGATGGAACATCCAGCGGACCCTTCAGTTTCAACGACCCGAGTGGCGTGTGTTATTTCCGCAGAATGGTATATGTAGCGGATAAAAAGAACAATCGAATTTGTAGATATAAACTGAGTAATGATTTGGAATAAGCAATATTCATAATACTATAAAAAATAAAAAGGCCAAAGAGTATATACTCTCTGGCCTTTTTTAGTCAGTCTATAAACTGATTCTATTTAATCACACCCAATTCCTTACCCACTTTAGTAAAGGCAGTGATCGCTTTATCAATATGAGCAGATTCATGTGCAGCGGATAATTGTACGCGGATACGTGCCAGATCTTTAGGAACCACCGGGTAAAAGAATCCTGTTACGTATATTCCTTCTTCCAATAATTTGTTTGCAAACTCCTGAGCTAATTTTGCATCATACAACATCACAGGAACAATAGCACTCGCTCCGCCTCTTAAATCAAATCCTGCAGCTTGCATGCCGGCTTTAAATTGGTTTACGTTTGCTTCCACCTTATCACGCAAAGCAGTGCTTTCATTTAACAATTTAAACACTTCAATACTTGCACCAACAATAGATGGCGCTAATGAATTAGAGAACAAATATGGGCGCGAACGTTGACGCAATAATTCAATCACTTCTTTTCTACCTGTAGTATACCCCCCCATTGCGCCTCCCAAGGCTTTACCTAATGTTCCGGTGATAATGTCTACCCTGCCCATTACGTTACACAATTCAGGCACACCTCGTCCGGTTTTACCAATGAAGCCCGCACTGTGGCATTCATCTGTCATCACCAATGCATCATACTTATCAGCGAGGTCGCATATTTTATCCATTTGCGCAACATAACCATCCATACTGAATACGCCATCTGTAACAATAATTTTAAAGCGGGCACCTTTTGCATTGGCCGCGATCAGCTGCGCTTCTAAATCTGCCATATCATTGTTTTTATAACGATAGCGTTGTGCTTTACACAAACGTACACCATCAATGATTGAAGCATGATTCAACTCATCACTGATAATAGCATCCTGTTCCTGAAACAATGGCTCAAACACACCACCGTTTGCATCAAAAGCAGCTGCATACAAAATGGTGTCTTCTGTTCCGTAAAAATCTGCAATGGTTTTTTCAAGATCTTTGTGAATGTCTTGCGTACCACAGATAAAACGAACCGAACTCATTCCATAACCATGCGTATCAATAGCACGCTTTGCCGCCTCTTTCACACGCGTGTGAGAAGACAATCCTAAATAATTATTGGCACAAAAATTCAATACTTTCTCTCCGGTATTCAATTCAATTTCGGCACCTTGTTCGGATACAATAATGCGTTCTTTCTTATATAATCCTGCCGATTCAATATCCGCCAGTTCTTTTTGCAAATGTTGTTTGAGTGCTCCGTACATGCCTGTAGTTATTAGTTATTGAGTTAATTGTTACTGGGTTATTTGCGTCTACACCGTGGTGCATACATTGGTGCAAATGTGCAGATTATTTCGAAGAAAACGAGGTCTTGTTATGACTTTTTAAAACTTGCTGCGCACCAATTCTTTTGGGTAATATGCTGTTGCAGACCAAAACCAGAAAGCAATGCTGCCTGTTTTAAATCATCCAGATCACTTTCATAAAAACCGCTAATAAGCATAGTTCCATTAGGTACACATAAATCGGACAACTGTGGAAAGCTGAACAGTAAAATATTCTTGTTGATATTGGCCAGAATCACATCAAACCGTTGCGGTTTTACACTATTCAAATCGCCTTGTTCAAATACGATATTGTCTACGGAATTGAGTTGAGTGTTTTCAAAAATATTCTCCGCACTCCAATCATCAATATCTATAGCGAAAACAGAATCAGCTTCCATTTTGCTGGCCATAATAGCCAATACACCTGTTCCGCTACCGTAATCAAAAACCTTTTTACCTTCCATGTTTACCTGCAACATAAGGCGTAACATCAGTTGCGTAGTTTCATGATGGCCGGTACCAAAAGTGTTTTTGGGCTGAATCAATAATTCGTATGGATACTCTCTTTCAATTTGGTGAAAGGGAGCTTTAACAATCACGTTATTGTCAATAATAATGGGCTCATAACCTGCCTCCCATTGCGCATTCCAGTTTTGTTGCTCAATATGACTTTGTGCCACCGAGTTAGGGTCAATTTCATATTTCACCAAAACCTGTTCGAATACTTCACGTTTAAAAGCCGATGAAACAATGTAAGCAGAAAAACCCGTATCGGTTTCAATAAACCCTTCGTAATCCTCTTCAGAAAGTTCAGCAATAAGTTGTTCCCTTACGTCTTCGTTGCAACGTATATTAAATTCGAAATAAGCTTCCATCAGAAATGTAATGAGTGAATGAGTAAATTATAGAATGAGTAAAGGTATTTACTCATTTTGACCTTTCGTCATTTACTCATTATTATTCAATGTCCCAGCAATCGTACAATTTGGTGATCAAATGATTTTCATGTTTTCCCAGTGCTTCATCTGCCATTACTACATCCATGGCAAAGCGGGTAATAGTATGGCGTTCATCTTCGTTACTTACAGTATAAAAATGTTCGGCTGTTTCACCAAAATGTGTTTCGTATTCCTCATGCGGCAATGCTCTTAAAAAAGCCTGCTCCTTAATAAGGTCAATATTGTCGTTAAAATGATCATTCAAAAAATCAAGAATTACATCTGTTTCAGATGCATGTATCTCTCCATCAGCTAATGATAACAAAGTAAGTAAATGAAAACCGGCTTCGGTTTTATTCATTTTTTTAATAAACTGCGTAGGCATAATCGGTAATATTTACAAGGTTAAAAGTAAAGCTATTTTTGAATGTAGCAAATGAAATCATGATTATTTTCAAAACTAATTCAGAAGCACTTAAATATACATCCAAGATAAAATAGTAAGTTTGCCTCACCATTCAATTCAATGCTAACACAATCATGAAATTCGGAACGAAAGCTATACATGCCGGCCAGGAACCTGACCCAACAACGGGTGCAGTGATGACTCCTATTTACCAAACATCAACATATGCTCAGGAAAGCCCCGGAAAACATAAGGGCTATGCTTATGCCCGCGGCAAAAATCCCACACGTAGTGCGTTGGAAAATTGTTTAGCGGCTTTGGAAAATGCCAAGTATGGATTATGCTTTTCCAGTGGAATGGGTGCTACGGATGCTGTGGTGAAAATGTTGAAGCCGGGTGATGAAGTAATTACAGGAAACGATTTGTACGGTGGCACATACCGCATGTTTACTAAGGTATTTGCCAATTATGGTATAAAGTTTCATTTCATTGATTTGAGTAATCCTGAGAACATTAGCAAGTATGCGAATGAAAATACCAAGTTGTTGTGGATTGAAACCCCGACCAATCCTACCATGCAGATTGTTGATATTAAAGCCTGTGCTGCTGTTGCAAAAAAACACAATCTCATATATGCCGTAGACAATACATTTGCCTCACCTTTCTTGCAAAATCCATTGGATCTGGGCGCGGATATCGTGATGCACAGCGTAACCAAATATTTAGGCGGACATAGTGATGTGGTAATGGGAGCACTGCTCACCAGCAATGATGCCTTATATGAAAAACTGGCTTTCATCCATAATTCATGTGGCGCCACACCGGGACCAATGGATTCGTTTTTGGTTTTACGTGGATTGAAAACATTGCACTTGCGCATGAAAGCACATTGCGAAAACGGAAAAGTGATTGCAACATTTTTAAAGAGCCATCCTAAGATTGAAAAAGTATACTGGCCGGGCTTTACCGATCACCCTAACCATGAAGTTGCCAAACAACAAATGCGTGATTTCGGGGGAATGATCTCCATTGTATTAAAAGGCGCGGACCTTGAAGAAACCTTCCGTATTGCTTCATCATTCAAAGTATTTACATTGGCTGAATCACTGGGAGGTGTAGAAAGCCTGATTAATCATCCGGCAACAATGACACATGCAAGTATTCCAAAAGCAGAACGTGAAGCAGCAGGTGTTGTAGATAATTTACTTCGCTTAAGTGTAGGCGTTGAAGATATTGAAGATCTGATGGATGATTTGAAACGTGTATTAAGTTAAACTTCAAGTTCGAACGGTTTAAGTTTTATTCCGTTTTTATCCCTATAAATAATACCCTGCAATGAAACGATTAATCCTGTTTATCGTACTCTCCATCTCTATATGGAAAACGTATGGCCAAACGCTTCCTAATCTTGATCAAACACCGACAATCGAAGCTAAAGCGGATAGCTTAGATCTTTGGTACTCCCAAACTTTTTATGTACCACACATAGATTCTGCAAGTGCATTTAAACATCTTGCATTATTAGATAAATATGCACGCGAGAAAAGAGATCCCATTCTCATATGTCTTTCTCGTTATTACAAAGCCTATTATATTAGCAATGGATTAAACCATCCGAATGAAGGTGATCCAATAATGTTAGATTGCATTGATGAGTTGGCATCATTAGGTAATAAGTATGTCGAAGCGTGTATGATGCACAATCGGGCTATGTTGTATCTTGTGATGAACAATAGATCTAAGTCGCTCGAATTCCAATTACGGGCATTGGAAATCTACAAAAAAATAGGATTTGGCAACATTAACGAAATTAGTGCTATCTTATTTGATCTGGCTTATTTATACTATCATCTGGGAAATTTTTCTATTGCTCTTGAACTTATGCAGGAAGCACAAAAATATCCTTCAGTGGGCAATTACATAAACTTTCAGGTGCTTAATACAATTGGGCTGGCATACAGGGAACTTCAACAGATGGATAGTGCAAATTTCTATTTTGAACAAACATTACAAAAAGCTACGCTTGCGCACGATACACCCTGGATGGGGATCGCGAATGGGAATATCGGGTTGCTTTATCTTATGCAAAAGGATTATGGAAAAGCCTTGCCTTATGCCAGAAACAATTATGAGTATTTGCTGAAATCCCCTGATGACTTCCCGGGAATTGAAATTTCCGAATCGCTCAGTGATCTGGCTGAAATTAGTATTGGGACAGGCAATATTGAAGAGGGATTGACCTATCTCAAAAAAGCTGAAGCATATACTCGGATTAACCCTGCCATGAATTTAGGGTCCAATAAAATTTTGAAACGAATGTATCGACTGTTAAGCAGGGCTTATGTTCTGAAAAAAGACTTTAAGAATGCCGATAGATACCTTACCCTGACACTTGAAACTGAGTCGATAATTAAAAAGCAGGAAAACACTTCACAGTTAACAAAGGTTCAAATTCAACTTGAGGCGGAAAAGAATCTGGCAAACATTAAGCAATTAGAATCTGAAAACAAACTCAACATTCAGCGCAGGAACCTATGGATTGCCGTGCTTATCCTTATTTCGCTCCTTTCCATATCTTACTATAACAGGATTAGAATCAAACAAAAAAAAGATGCGTTACTTTTTCAGGCTAAAGAAAAATCCCTTGAAATTGAGAAACAACAAGCCGAATCCGAATTGAAAAACTACATGCAGATCTTGCATGAGAAAAATAATATCATCGAATCCTTTGAGCAAGAGCTTACTAAGCTAAATCAACTATCAGAT
>JAZKGH010000071.1:10877-12432 GCA_040386055.1 Bacteroidota bacterium | reverse complement strand
TTTTATGCTTCTTTTCGTTAAAGTTTCATAACGAAGGTTTCGAATTTAGGGTTTCATTTGAGTATCTTTGGCAACTAGCGCTTGAAAAAAACAATTAAATACATATTTTATATTTTCCTGAGCCTTGTGTTGGCAGTCCTCACACTGGCTTTTATGGTATTTAACAGTAACAGGTTTCAAAACTATCTTACCTCCAAAGTTACTGAGGTTTTAAGCACGCAATTTAAAACAAAGATTATGATCAACCATATCCGCTATTATCCGTTCACCGGATTTGAGCTGGAACAGGTATACTGGGGCGATCAAAAAAATGATACATTGTTCTATGTGGAAAATATCAAATTTAACTTTGGCGGGTTTAATTCACTCGAACAAAAACTCATCCTGAATGATGTGGTGGTAGATGGGGCCTATTGCAAAATGGTAACCTACCCAGATCATACCTTTAATATCGATGTGCTGTTTAACATCCTCGACCCGAATGACACCATTCCGGATACGTTATCCCCTCCTTTCAAATTATACTTCAACCGTGTTGCCTGCCATAATACCCGCTTCCGTTTAATTGACTCCACAAAGGTATTTGAGAAAGAAGGATTTGATGGGTTTAATCAAGACTTTAGCCATATTGAACTGCTCGCACGCGACTTCTGGATCATCAAAGATTCGCTGCACCTCGACCTCAAAAAGCTAAGCTGTGTGGAACGCTCCGGACTACAGTTGAAACAATTTTCGGGGATTGCCACCATTTGTAAGAAGGCTATGTTATTTGACCAAATGGAAGTAGTTACAGCTCACTCCCGTATTGGCGATCAGTTTCACATGACGTATAATGGGTGGAGTGAAATGGGTGACTTTAACCACAATGTGCAGCTCAAAGGGAATCTGAAAAACACCACTTTCGGAATGAAGGACCTTCATTATTTCGCGCCATCGTTAAGAGAAATGAAGCTGGAAGAAACTTTTAAAATTAATGGGGAAGGTAGTGGAACCGTTGATAACCTTCGTCTAAAAAACATGCTTATCAGCTTCGGTTCTCAAAGTCTGTTTAAAGGAAAAGCCTGCATTAAAGGTTTACCAAGTGTGAATGATATGTTTCTGGATGTGCGGTCGGACATGGCACGTGCTACTGCTGGTGATATGGAACATCTGGTGAAAATGGACCTTCCTCAGGAAATGGACCGGCTGGGGGCAATGGAATTTAAGGGTCATTTTACCGGATTTTACACCGACTTTGTGGCTTTCGGGGAAATTTTCAGAGAGGACCTTTGCTCTATTAGTTTCGGGCATTTCTCAACGGCTTTGGGTAGTGGTAATTCCGATCTAAACATGAAGCTGGGTGATAGCACCACAATTCCATCTTACTCCGGAAACTTAGTGCTCAAAGATTTTGATCTTGGAAAGTTGATTGCTCAACCGGTTATCGGTAAAACCAGCTTAACAGCATCTGTTAAAGGAAAAGGATTCAACCTTAAGGATATTGAAACATCTTTCAAAACCTCTCTTGACTATTTTGAAGCAAACCATTACCGATACAAAGCCATTAACATTTCAG
>JAZKGH010000071.1:0-10867 GCA_040386055.1 Bacteroidota bacterium | reverse complement strand
GTTGGATATGAATGATGAAAATGCAGAAGTGCATTTTAACGGAACCGTAGACTTAAACAAAGAGATTCCGCTGTACCAGTTTAAAGCCGATATTGTATATGCCGATTTACAAGCACTACACATTGATACCTCCCATCTGGTACTATCCACTACTATTGATATTAATTTTGCCTTCAAAAACCTCGATCGAAATGCCGGAACCGTGGTGGTGAGCAATACCTTGTTTATTAAAAACGGGGCGGATTACCCGATTAATGAAATCAAACTTACTTCTTCGGTGAACGGCCCGTCCAAATCAATGGCATTGAGCATGGATATGCTTTCGGCATCCATGGACGGAGTGTTTTCATTTGAACAGTTGCCCGCAACCGCTCAGTCCTTCATGCATAAGTTGCTTCCTGAATACATCAAAGGTCCGCAACCACCGATTACAACTCCCGATAATTTTACTTTTAAGGTAAACATTGAAGACTCACGCCTTTTGTCAGAAATATTTTTTCCAAACATAAGTGTCAATCAACTCTCCCTCGCAGGCAGTATCAATGGGCAAACCGGAAATATTACAGCTTCGGGTAAAGCGGCATTACTGAGTTACAATCAGTATGAACTAACCAATATTAAATTGGAGAGTAACTGGAAAAATGGAAGTAACGCCACCCTTTCGCTACATACAGATGCTGTTCAGCAACACGATACCGTACTCATTAAAAACATTGATATCAAATCAACTATCAGTAAAGGCACGGCTAAAACATCCATCGTGATTCTTGATAGTACCGGCTTGCTGCAAACCAATTTGGTGGCCAACACCGTATTGGCTAACAATAGCATTCGTACCACCTTCCTTCCTTCTTCATTTACCTTCAAAAACAAAGTATTCAACATTTCTAATGAAGGGGAAATTGTGTATGATGGAGTCACACACAAAACAACTGTTACCAATTTTGGATTGCATCACCTTAATGAAAGCATTACAGTAAACGGTTTTTATAGTGCCGAAACAGGAATGAACATGAAGGCTCAGATTGACCATTTCAGTTTATCCATAATTGAATTGTTTGCTCCGCAACTCGGGTTTACCATCGATGGCTTTTGTGAAGGTTCGATTACAGTTAAAGGTGATGGCAAAAACATGTATGTAAACTCATACCTCAATCTGAATCAGGTAGCACTTGATCATGATACTATTGGAGACTTTACCTTTACCAGTAATTATGATGAGGTACAGCAACGGTTGATTACCTATGCTAAATCCATTAACGGAAAACTGAAAAACATGGAGCTGGGCGGATACATGGACATGCGTGAAAAACCTTATCCAATTAATTACTCCATTGTGTTTGCCGAGTCGGATTTAAAAAGTTTTCAGGCCTTTTTAAAAGACAATCTTACTATATACAATGGAACAGTTTCGGCAAAATGCAAGGTTACCGGCACAACCAAAGACATTCATGTAGATGGTAATGTAAATCTTATTCAGGTATTGGCCCGTGTAGAGTATTTGAAAACAAATTATGCTTTTAATACCAAAATCAATTTTGACCGTAATAATATTACCGTAAACCCATTTACGCTGAATGATGTAAACGGTAAACAAGCCAAAGTACAAGGAAACGTTTCACATCAATCCTTCAGCAAGTTTGAGTTTGATTTAAAAATCACTGAGATGAATAGTTTTCAGGTATTGAATACTACATCCAAAGACAATACCCTATTTTACGGAAAGGCATCTGCAACAGGTCATATGTCGCTTAAAGGGCCTCAGGGTGATTTGGTACTTGATGCAAATTTAAAAACCGGAAAGGGCACTGTATTTAATATCCCTTTGAGTGAAAGTGATGGCACGGATGGTAATGGGTTGATAAACTTTGTGAGCAGTGACACACTTGTCAAAACCATTAATGTAAGAAAGAATTCCAAGCTTCTCGGACTAGGCATTACTATGTTTGTGACTGTTACTCCTGATGCTGATATTCAAATTGTATTTGACGAAGCGCAGGATGATAAAATTATAGGTTCCGGAAGAGGAACGCTCAAAATGGAATTAACCAAACAAGGCGTATTCAGCATGTTTGGTGAAGTAACCATTGAAAGCGGAGAATATAAATTTACTGCAGTAGATGTTTTTACCCGTAAGTTTCTACTCAAAAAAGGAGGAACTATAACCTGGACAGGCGATCCGTTGCAAGCACGGATGAATATTCAGGGGATTTACAAAGTGCGAAGTACTTCTATTGCGCCCCTTGTTGCCGATCAAACTAATACCACCAGGGTTCCTGTTGAATGCGTGTTAAACCTGAAAGGTAACTTACTTAATCCGAATATAGCTTTTGACCTCAATTTCCCGGATAACAATGCACTACTTGGTGCTACTACTTCATCACTTGAAAATAGCTTACGCAAGCTCAGGGCAGAACCGGAACTGATGCAACAACAAGTAGTTAGTTTGATGCTATTCGGCCGGTTTGCCCCAACGAACGGGACTCAAACAGGTGGTCAAGGAACTGACATTGCCAGCGGTACCGTGAGTGACTTGATCTCAGCACAGGCCAGTAATTTAATTTCGAGGGTGATTCCGGGTTTTGATGTGAGTGCCGATATTCAAACACCAAATAGTAGTAACCCCGATCAGAAAACCCGAACAATGCTCACCGCTTCCAAAAAACTTTTTAATGAACGACTGGAACTTCAAACAAGTTTTAGTTTAGATGGACAAGCAATGGGAAACAATAATATTATGGGACAGTATAATATTACCAAGGACGGTAATTTAAAATTCAGAGCATACAATCGTTCTGCCTCATCAGGTGGAAGTGGAATATATAGCGGAGTCCAAACAGGAACAGGTATTAATACTAACCAGAACATCATCACGCAAGGCGTTGGTTTGTATTACCGAAAAGAGTTTGATAAGTTCAACGAACTCTTTAAGCGTAAAAATGCCAAGATTGTAGTACCCAAATAATATCCGCAATATTTATTACTTTCGATTTTTAAAACACCAAATTATGAGCCACCCAGTAGGAATACCCTCTGTAGATTTAGCAGATTTTTTATCAGGAGACAGCACACGTAAAGCCAAATTTGTACAAGAGCTGGGACGTGCGTATGAAGATGTAGGATTTGTTGCTGTAAAAAACCACCTGTTAAGTGATACCCTTTCCGATACGTTATATGCAGAAGTGAAAAAATTCTTTGCCTTACCTGATGAAACCAAATTCAGCTATGAAGATCATGAATTAGCAGGTCAGCGTGGATATACATCATTTGGAAAAGAACATGCCAAAGGCCGCAGTGAAGGTGACTTGAAAGAGTTCTGGCATTTTGGTCAGTATGTGGAAGATGGAGATGCCATTAAAAAAGAATATCCGGAAAATGTTGATGTAAAAGAATTGCCGGCCTTCAACAAAGCAGGTAAAGAAACATATAAAGCATTGCAGGAAACAGGTAAGCACATGTTGCGTGCGATTGCCTTATACCTTGGGTTGGATGAGATGTACTTTGATGCAAAAATCCACAATGGGAACAGCATCTTACGTCCTATACACTACCCTCCTATTACCCATGAACCAAAGAGTGCCGTACGCGCAGCCGAACATGAAGATATTAACCTTATTACATTGTTAATGGGTGCTTCGGCAGATGGATTGCAGGTATTGAACAAACAAGGAGAATGGATTTCCGTAACTGCCTTGCCGGAACAACTGGTCGTAAATGTTGGTGATATGTTGCAACGTCTCACCAACAACAAATTAAAATCAACAACCCACCGTGTAGTGAATCCACCACATGAATTTTGGGGATCACCACGTTATTCCATTCCATTCTTTTTACATCCCCGAAGCGAAATGCGATTGGATTGTTTACCATCATGCGTAACCTCCGAACATAACCTGCACTATCCACCCATCAGTGCCGGAGAATACTTAGATGAACGCTTGCGCGAAATCGGTTTAAAAAAATAATGTCGTTGGCTGTTAGCTTTTGCTATTTGCTGAAACACATTAAGCTAAGGGCTAATAACCAGCAGCGACCGTCCATCATTTTTAATGTAAAAGCAACGAAAGTTTGGGTTTATTGCTCTTGGAAGAAGTTGGAGTTATTGAGTTAATTAGTTATTAGTGTATAGCTTTTTTATACAGCTGAGATAATCAATTCAGTAGCTAAATAACTTATTAACCATAAACCAAATAACTCATTAACTGAATAACTAAATAACAATACATGCTAAGAAAATCACTACTCATCACCGCCCTGTTTGCAAGCAGTTTCAGCTTATTTGCACAATACCCTGCACACAAACTACCGGCATACAAAACCACCACAGAAATTCAACTCGCCACGGAGCGCAGAACAACCGACAAACATGTTTTCGGTAAAGGAGGATTTATTATGCCTGCCAAAGTACGTTACCCGGGCGAGTATGAAGAATCACAAGCAGTGGCTATCTCATGGTCACCTGATTACGACAACAACGGAAACATCATAGGTGTAGATACGTATTCGGTGTTTGGATATGTTTCGGCTCAATTGGCAAAATATATTTCAGATGAACTGCCTGTATGGATACGTGTGCCTTTTGCCGGTGATACTCTAAAGGTAAAAGCATTTATGAATGATCTTGGATGGCCTCTTACGAATAACTATGTGTTCTTAATAACCACCGGTGATGATTGGTGGATACGTGATTACGGACCGAATGGTGTTTACCTTGGAGATAAGGACAGTGCCCTGGCTTTTATTGATTTAAAGTACTACGATGGCCGTGATAATGACGATATCTATCCGAAAGTACTAGCCAACTATATGGGCATTCAAAATTTTGAATCACGCTTGTATGGTGAAGGCGGAAACCTGATGAGCGATGGTTTCGGCAGTGTGTTTTTCAGTGATATGTTTATGGATGCCAACCAGCAACAACGTGGCTGGAATCAAACACAAATTCTCGATTCTATTACCAACCTGCTGGGCGCAACACGCAATGTAAAGCTACAGGGCTTACAATGTGATGGTGGAACATCGCATATTGATTTGTACACTAAATTAATTGATGAACAGACTCTGCTGGTAATGCAATACCCAAGCATCATTACTGCTGCCGATAAAAGAATCATTGAAGATAATTACCAGTACATGACAACATTGAAGTCAACGTACAACCGCCCTTACCGCATATACCGTTTTCCGATGCCAACGGGAGACACCGGAACCTACAACCGGAAAAACTGTGCACAGATTGATGGCGATGCACGTACCTATATCAATGGCATTACCTTAAACAAAACCTTTATCTACCCTACTTATTCGGATGATTTTGATGGCAACAAAACGCAGTCGGCCGAAGCACAGGCTATCTATGAAAAATATTTACCCGGTTATAAAGTGATACCTATTGATGCCCGTGCAGTATCACCGGGTGGTGGATCCATTCACTGTATAACGATGCAAATTCCGGCCAACAATAATGTATTGTTCTGGCACCCCTCAGTAGATGGATTCCAGCCTATTCAGGCCAATTATGCTATTCAGGCACGCATCACCAATATTAGCGGTATTGCTACAGCCGAGTGCAAATGGAAACTCAGGGGAACATCAACATGGAACAGCGTTACACTTACTTCAGATACAACCGGTTTGTTCACAGGAAACATCACACCGGGTACTGTAACATCAACTGATTTCATCGACTATTATTTAACCGCTACAACTAACAATGGTAAAACTGCCGTTAAACCCATCACAGCACCAGACGGTTTCTACACCATCCGTTTCACCGAAAACCCTACAGCAGTTGAAGACCTGGAAGTACGTGCAAAAAACTATTTGTTCGGAGCCTATCCAAACCCAGCAAGCTCACGTTTGACCATTCCGTACCAATTAACCCAAACTGCAAACACCGTTATTAGTATTATGGATATTACAGGTAAAGAAATCAAACGCATTGAACGCAGTAATGCCCAAAGTGGCCTGACCAACGAAGAAATCGATGTAACCCAAATGCACACCGGTATCTATTTCTACACCTTATATGCAAATGGAAACAGAATTGACTCCCGCAAGTTTATTGTGAGATAGAAATTAAGAGATTAGGGAATGACGCGCGGATGATATGAACATATCGTCCGCGCGTTTTTTTATATCAAACGCTGGTTGAGCGGTCCGATAGCTATCGCACCGCTCAACCAACCATACCCCTTCTACCCTTCCTTCCTCTAACATCCATCTTCCAACATCCGGTATCTTGCATCCCGAATCAAGTATCCAGAATCGAGCATCCAGCATCCCTCCCCACGGCCTCTCACCTCCATTATTCACCTATCATCATTTGCGTGGCTCGATTGTTGTTTTATATCTCAAAAAACACCAATTTCACAGCCTATACCAAACACTACGTATGTTGAACAAACTATTTTTTTATACCGGATTCCTGCTTTCTTCCTTATCGGCTTGTGCGAGTAATGATAGCAATGTTGTTAAAACGTTTGCCCCTACCGAGCAACAAAAAATCACATATCAAACAGCTTTACAATTTGTCGGTTCTTATCATTATTCAAAACCACAGATCGATGATGCTTTTTCATCAAAGGCCTTTGATAACTTCATTGAAAACATGGACGCTTCACGCGTGTATTTTTTGAAAGAGGATATTGACCATTTTGAAAAATACCGCAACCAATTGGATGATGGCATTATGACGGGTGATGTAGAGCCTGCATTTGATATTTTTAATACCTACCAAAAGCGCTTGATTGATCGCATTCAATATGCGTTGAGCCTATTGAAACTTCCAATGGATTTCAGTAAAGTGGATTCATTTGAAATCAACCGCGAGAAAGCTCCTTACTGTGCTAATTTTTCGGAATATGATAAACTGTGGCAACGTAAGGTATTGTTTGAGTGCCTGCAAGCCAGAGGCAACAAAAACGACACCTCTAAAAAGTATGTTGAAGATGTGCGTAAACGATATGAGAACCTGTTGAAGTTTGCCAGTAAAACCAAAGGCGATGATATTTTCCAGGTTTACATGAATGCCTTGCTGGAAGTAACCGATCCGCATACCAACTATTTCTCACCCCGTAATGCCGAAGACTTTAACCAAAGCATGAGCCTTTCACTGGAAGGTATTGGTGCACAATTGCAGATTGAAAACGAATACACCAAAATACGTGAGATTATTAAAGGTGGCCCCGCTGATAAAAGCAAGCAATTGTTTGCGGGCGATAAAATCATTGGTGTGGCACAAGGTAAAGACAGTGACGTAGTAGATGTGGTAGACTGGCGTATTGATGATGTAGTGAGTTTGATTCGCGGAAAAAAAGGAACACCTGTTCGCTTAAAAATCATTCCGGCCAGCGAACCCAATTCAACCAAGTTTGTGGATTTAATACGAGATAAAATCATTCTCGCTGATCAATCTGCTAAGTCCAGCGTTAAAGAATTTTCACGCAGTGGTAAAAAATATAAAATAGGGGTGATTACTCTGCCTACCTTCTATATTGATTTTGCAGCAGCTCAGCGTGGAGAAAAAGACTACAAGAGCACAACACGCGATATGAAAAAACTGATTGACACCCTTCGTATTCAAAAAGTGCAGGGTATCATCATTGACCTCCGCAACAATGGTGGAGGTTCATTGCAAGAGGCAATTGAATTGACAGGATTGTTTATCAAAAAAGGTCCCGTGGTACAAGTGAAATATGCTGACGGTAACAGCAAAGTGGAACAGGACATGGATCCTTCCATTTATTATGATGGCCCCTTAACCGTATTGGTGAACCGTTTCAGCGCTTCGGCTTCAGAAATTTTTGCTGCGGCTATACAAGATTATAACCGCGGAGTAATTGTAGGTGAACGCACCTTTGGAAAAGGTACTGTGCAAAACATGGTCGACCTCAATGAATTTATCCAATACAATGGCAAAAAACTGGGGCAGGTAAAATTGACCATTGCCAAGTTTTACCGCGTAAACGGAGGCAGTACCCAACACAAGGGTGTAACACCTGATATTGAACTGCCAAGTGTATATGCCGACAGTAAGTTTGGTGAAGATGCCAGTCCGTATGCATTGCCATGGGACCAGATTGCTCCGGCTCCGATTGAAGATGTGGCAATTGTAACATCGTTGCGCAACCAATTGAAAACCGCACATGATGTACGTATGAAAACATCTCCGGAATACAAATACTTACTGGAGGATATTCAAGACTTTAAAAAGGCTGAAAACGAACAATACGTAACCTTAAATGAAAACACACATAAGGTAGAACTGGCTGAACGCGATGTGCGCAAAAAACAACGCGAAGAAGCCCGCAAAAAAGATCGCAAGGATAACAAAGACACTCCCGATCTGATTCTCGAAGAAAGCGAACAGGTTATGGCCGATTTGTTACAGATTCCTAAAAAATAAGAAAAAGAAACCACTTTCGGGTGGTTTTTTTATGAAAAAAGTTGCGTACGTTTACATAGTAGTAGCAGTATCCGCTAGTATACTGCTATTGTACCCCATCTTACTGTGGGCTGTAATCCTTTCCGGTTATAATTATTTCGCGGCTTAGCAAATAGCAACACTTATGTATCAAACATTCTTTAATAAAAGGATTAAAGCTTCCGGAAAGTTGTATTTGCTTGTACTCGTATTATCTGTTTTTATCATTGGATTAGGAGCCTACGGCATTCATCAAATGAAAAAAATGAAGCAGCAAATTCAAACGCTTTATGAAGATCGTTTGCTTCCAATGCAAGAATTGACGCAGATGCGAAACTCCTATACCGTTGGTATTATCTCATCTACAGAACAAGCGTATGCTTATCAAATAATCATTCCCGATGCTTTAGCTCGTATAAAAGAAGCTCAATCAATTGTGGATTCTAATTGGAAAGCCTATATGCATACCAACATGACTCCGGAAGAATACCGCATAGTTGAGGAAACCTCAGTACTCATGCGCCATTCAGATGAGATTGTGGCAAAAGTACAACTCCAGTTGCGCACCGGAGATATGAAAGCGCTTAATAAAACAATCAATCACGACTTATATCCTACCTTTTACAAAGTAGTTGCCCAAATAAATAAATTGCTCAATATACAAGTTAGTATTGGCCAATCTGTATATGCCAAAAGCAGTGAAGTATATGATCATGCTCATAAACAATTTATTTTTCTCATTTTGCTTTCTCTTGCCTTTGCCCTACCCCTTTCCTTTTTACTGGTGCGAAATGTAAAAGAACTCATTCGAAACCTTCGGTTTACCAATGAACGAATAGCCACCAGTGAAAAAAAATACCGTGACATCTTTGAAAATGTACAGGACGTATTTTACCAGACCAGTCTGGATGGGACAATCATTGAAGTAAGCCCTTCCATCAAAACCTATACAGGCTATTCCCGCGAAGAACTGATTGGTACTTCGGCAGCCGATATGTATTATAATAAAGCCACAAGAGATGTTGCCCTTCAAGTGCTATTGGAACAGAAAGAACTGGTTGATTTTGAATTCAGGTTGAAATCCAAAACAGATGAGCCTGTATATGCTTCGCTAAACGGTCGGATAATCATGACGGATGATGGAAACTCCATCAGTCATATTGACGGAGTATTCCGAAATATTACCGAACGTAAAAAATCCGAAGAAAAACTCAGGAACAGCGAAAGCAAACTCAGGGAAGCACAAAGCATTGCTCATTTAGGATATTGGGAGGTTGATCTGATAAACCATATTGATGTGTGGTCAGAAGAACTTTACACCATCTTAGGTACAACAGAAGCTGAAACAAAACCTTCCAAAGGAGCGCTGTTATCCTTTATTCATCCTGATGACGTAAGTGTTGAGGAAGCCAAAATGAATAAAACATTCATTACACGTCATAATGCTCACTCCAATTTTCGGTTTATCAGAAAAGATAAGTCAATAGGATATGCCTATGTTGAATGGGCATTTGAATTTGATGCGGATAAACGTCCTATACGCTTGCACGGAATTTTTCAAGATATCACCGAACGAAAGAAATCAGCAATTGAAAAAGAAAAAATGGCGCTGGAAATTATGCAACGAAATAAAACCTTTGAAGAGTTTTCATTCATAGTTTCCCATAACCTGCGTTCGCCCGTATCATCTATTTTAGGAATTTCCGCACTCTTAAAAAGCAATCCTTCTGAGGAAGAACGTATGGAATTAGAGCGCTACCTGTTCGAATCGGTGGAAAAACTAGATGATATCATCCGTGTACTGAATGATGTTTTAAAAGTGAGAACGCATATTGCCGAAAGCAGAGAAAATATACAACTGGATGTTTTAGTGAAGGACATTAAGAATGGTGTGCTGCATAACATGTCAAATGAAGCCGTGCACATTACCACTGATTTTGTAGCTATCAATACCCTGTTCTCTGTTAAAAGCTCCATCCAAAGCATATTTTACAACCTATTATCCAACAGTATCAAGTTCAGGCAATGCGACAAAGAGGCTATGATTCACATCACCACCAAGTTAGTGAATGATAGGGTGAAGATTTCTTTTAAGGATAACGGAAGAGGCATTGATCTGGACAAATTCGGGCAACGTTTATTCAATCTGTATGAGCGCTTCCACCTTGATACCGAAGGCAAAGGTATTGGATTGTTTATGGTAAAAACGCAGGTTGAAATGTTGGGCGGAACGATAGGTGTACAAAGTGAACCCGATAAGGGAACAGAGTTTTTGATTGAGTTGCCGGTGAATTAACAAATACCAACCCAAAGTATTTGCACTTTTATTTTTATCTTCGGTACATTATACCATGAGTCCCTTAGATAATTTTTACTTACAACAACCTGAACCCATAAAAGGAACATTGCTTGCATTAAGGGAAATTATACTACAGCAAGACG
>JAZKGH010000070.1:0-23910 GCA_040386055.1 Bacteroidota bacterium | reverse complement strand
CTGACCGTAACCGGTCATTGATCGTAGCATATGGATTTACTTTGGGCAAAAGTAAGATAATTTGACAATTAGTTGATTTGATGATAAGATTATTATTCACCGGGAGCTACTGCTAGTTGTTTACGCCAGCTTACGAGGAATACACCACAGAAGATGATGAGGATATAACAGCACTTCTCTAAGGTTAACATATCCTTACCACTAATGATTGCAATGAGTGTAGCTAATACCGGTTGTAAGTAAATGTACGTTCCAACCAGTGAAGAGCTTGCTTTGCGTAATGCATAAGCGTTTAACACATATGTAATGAAAGTAGATCCAACTGTAATAAATCCAACAAACAGCCATATTTTGGGAGTAAAGCCTGCAAAATTTATTTCAAGAAACTCACCGGCACCAAAGGGTAAAACTACAAACCATCCAAATACAAAACTCCACATGGTAACCGTAAGCGGATGGTATTTTTGCATGAGTGATTTAGCATATACGAGATAAAAAGCATAGATGATCGCGTTGACTATTATCATTATATCTCCCCATACCGTTTCATTGCTAAAATTGAACCGGGTACCACCTATGAGCAGAATTGCTCCCAATGCAGCCACAACAATACCCAGTACTTTTTGAATGGTAATTTTTTCTTTGAGGTATAATGCAGCAAATACCACCACAAAAATGGGCGTATTCATCATAAGCACCGAACCGTTAATGGGAGTGGTAATGGAGAGTCCTTTGAAAAACAATAACATATTAAACGCTACTCCAAACAATGCACTGATTCCCAGTTGCAAAAAATCCCTCTTTTCGGTAATACGTTTTTTTACAAAGATGGAATGGAAAATAAAAATACACACCGCTGCTACCGACACTCTTAACAGAATAAATGCAAAAGGTTTTACATACTCCGGCATCACCTGTTTGGCAATGGTAAAGGTTGCACCGTAAATCAGTGAAACCATAAATAATGCAAGGTGTACTTTGAGATTACTTTTCATTAATCCCTTATCAATTCCTGATAATGTTTTTTCTCCTCCTCTACAAAATTGAATTCATTTGATTCCTTCAAAAATCGGAGGGTGAGCATAACAGCTGAGAAAGTAAGTCCCAGCGATAAACCAAACCAAATGCCATATAAACCAATATCAAAATATGCAGCCATCCACAAACCCGAAGGAATACCTATTACCCAATAGGCAATAACGGTCACAAGTGTTGGTACTTTAGTATCGGCAATACCTCTAAGCACACCTAAGCTCACACACTGAATACCATCCGACAATTGAAACAATGCAGCAATCCAAATGAGGTTAGCAGCCATAACAGCCACTTCCGGATCATTTGTATACAAACCTACAATGAAGTGATTGGCAACAGCAAACAACAAACCACAACCACCCATAAATACTGTTCCCATGATCAATGCAGCCCTCCCTGATTTTAATAGATCCGGTTTGTTTTTGCGGCCCAATGCATCACCCACAGCAATTGAACCTCCTGCCGAAATACCTGTAGCAATCATGTACGTTACCGAAGCGATACTGATAGCGACCTGATGTGCAGCTAATTCATATTTTCCATACCATCCAATAATGATTGCAGCAGTAGCAAATGCACCTACCTCAAATGCATACTGAAGACCGGAAGGTAAACCCACCTTGAAAATTTCTTTTAGGAAAAAACTGTTTTGGGTAGAGTCTTTTTTCTTTAAATAAGGCTTATACATTTTAAACCAGAACACATATGACAGCATCGCAACCGCCATAAATAAACGGGATACAGAAGTTGCTACTCCCGTTCCGTTCAAACCCATTTTAGGCATTCCCCAGTGTCCGTATATTAAGAGCCAGTTTAAGAAAATATTCATCAACAGTGCTACTACCGTAATAATTGCAGACGGTTTGGTGATGGATAATCCATCACTAAATTGTTTCACCGCAAAAAAAAGTAACATAAAAACTGTTCCTGCATTCAAATAATGCAGATAATCACCGGCAAGTCTTATAACCTCAGCATTCTGACCAAACCACTCAAGGTTAAAGGCCAGAAAGAATAACACACCGCTGATAAAAACCGTTAACAATAAAGCAGCATTAATACCCTGACGAAATAATACTGCACATTCATTAGGATGTCCGGCTCCTTTTGATTTAGCAACCAGTGGAGAAACAGCTGTTAACGTTCCAATGCCCAAAATGCTTACCAGAAAAAATATAGCATTGGCAAATGCAGCAGCAGCAAGGTTAGTGGCATCCACTTTCCCGATCATCACAACATCAGCAACTCCCATCAACACAATACCCACCTGTCCGATAATGATAGGGTAACTGAGATGGGCAATTTTGCGGAAATATCCTTTATAAATATGATAAGCCTTTAACACGTGTTTTTATAAATAAGGCCGCGAAGATAATTTATTGAAGGACTTTATAAACGGATTTTAAGGCAGTTTTAAGGTGAAGGGACCTAACCTGTCATTACCTTTGAATCGTGAAATTGATTCAATACATACTCCTATTGATTGCATTACAGGTTGTATTTGTTTCGACTAATGACGTTTCATTAGCCTGCAAATCCACAGCTCACTACGAAACTGTTAAAGCACATTCCGGAGATGGAGGTTTCGCCTCATTGGCTGGTTACCAATCCCTCAATGTAGAGGAAACTGAAGACGACAACGGTAATCTCCTGTTTATCTTTTTCACTCCATTCAATACAACAACAGCATTTACAGCTACCAACACTAAACGTTTATATCGTTTAGCTATCGCCATCGTACAATTACACCACGCCTCCCTAAACTACCATGCCGATAAAGTAAAAGGTATTAATACTTTTGAAATACGTTTTCTGCATGCTGTAAACTAAGTTTAAGCCATTTTCATTCCCCTTTATAGTTTTTGCAACCATATAGTGGTAAAAGCTGTTTACAGTAACAATTGGCCCGAATAGGCCACATATTCACTTTTGTTCTACCTGGTTCCAAATTCTGACGAATATCAGATGTATTTTCAGAGTCGTTTTTGGGGTCAGATGCTTCAAGACCTTCATCTTTATTGACTATAATGCCTATTTGGTCCCTGCATCACCGGTTCCTATTCATTTGGTATATCTGATTGTCATCATAAAACGGCCGCTCTATCATGACCACCTTTGTGCTACAAATTCAACCAAGTTATGAAGAAAGTAATATTCATCGTTACCATTGGTGCATTCTTATATGCATGCGGTGGAAGTAATCCTACTCCGGCTACTGAAACGCAAAGCACAGCTGCGGAGACAGAAAACAGCAATACAAGTAATCCTAATTATGACCCCAACCGAGGTGAGGGAAAATTCAGTGCAGGAAATGTTACAATTGGAGCATCACTTGATGCAAAGATGGCTGCCGAAGGAGAAAAGATTCAAGAGGTAAAATGCTCTTCCTGCCACAAACATACCGAAGAGAAATTAGTAGGTCCCGGATGGAAAGGCGTAACTGAGAGAAGAAAACCTGAATGGATCATGAACTTTATTACCAACCCTGATCCGATGATTGATAAAGATCCTGCAGTACAAGCACAACTTGAAATTTGTTTGGTACGCATGCCCAACCAAGGTTTGAATGATGAAGAAGCACGCAATGTACTTGAGTTCATGCGTAAAAATGATGGTGTAAAATAAAATTCAATTCTCACAATTATGAAACATAAGATAATAATCACCGGCTCCATTCTTGCAGCCGCAGTTGCAACCATGGTATCGTGTAAACCTAAAAACACGGCCAATGCGGTAAGTGGAGATGCTGCCGAAAAAGTTTACGTAGCACCGGGAAAATACGATGAGATGTACAATTTCGTAAGTGGTGGCTTCAGTGGACAAATGAGTGTATATGGTCTTCCATCAGGCAGATTGCTTCGTGTAATTCCCGTATTTTCCGTTGACCCTGAAAAAGGTTACGGATACTCTGAAGAAAGCAAACCGATGTTAAACACTTCTCATGGTATCATTCCATGGGACGATTTGCATCATGTTCAAATTTCGAAAACAAATGGTGATAATGATGGTCGCTGGGTGTTTGTGAATGCCAATAATACACCCCGTGTGGCACGTATTGATTTGAAAACATTCCGCACCGCAGAAATCATCGAACTTCCTAACAGTGGTGGAAATCACTCCTCTCCTTTTATAACAGAAAATACAGAATATGTTGTAGCGGGAACTCGTTTTAGTGTACCAATGGATGACGCCAACGGAGATGTTCCGATTGCCAGTTACAAGAAAAATTTCAAAGGCACTTTAAGTTTCATAAGTGTTGCCAAGGATAATGGTAAAATGGACATCGCTTTTCAAATTGAGTGTCCAGGTGTGGCATTCGATCTTAGCCACGCAGGTAAAGGGAAATCACATGGCTGGTTCTTTTTCTCTTGTTATAATTCTGAGCAGGCCAACACTTTGTTAGAGGTGAATGCTTCGCAACGTGATAAAGATTTTATCATGGCTGTAAACTGGAAAAAAGCGGAAGAATATCTGAGAGCCGGTAAAGGAAGAAAACAAGCTGTTAAATATGCTCACAATACTTATAGTGATGTAACACACAGTGCAACATCTGAAATGAAAACGGAAGTGATTGTATTGGATGCAAAAGCACTAAAAGATATTTGTTATTTTATTCCTTGTCCAAAATCACCGCATGGTTGTGATGTTGATCCAACTGGTGAATACATCGTTGGTAGCGGAAAACTGGCTGCGTTGATTCCTGTATTCAGCTTTGATAAAATTCAAGCCGCTATTGCAGCAAAAGCTTATGACGGGGAATTTGATGGCATTCCGGTAATTAAATATGAAGCTGCATTGTATGGTGAAGTAAAAAAGCCCGGCCTGGGTCCATTGCATACAGAATTTGATGCTAAAGGAAATGCCTATACATCCTTCTTCGTTTCTTCTGAAGTTGTAAAATGGAATATCAAGGACTTAAAAGTATTGGATCGTGTCCCAACTTTTTATTCAGTTGGTCACTTATGTGTTGCGGGTGGAGACACCAAAAATCCTACCGGGAAATATTTGATTGCTTACAACAAAATTACCAAAGACCGTTATTTGCCAACCGGTCCTGAGTTAGCACAAAGCGCGCAGTTATATGATATCAGCGGAGATAAAATGAAATTGCTGCTGGATTTCCCGACTATTGGAGAACCACATTATGCGCAAGCAATGTTGGCAGAGAGCATCAAGAAAGATCAGGTCAAAATTTTCAAGATTGAAGAAAATAGAAATCCTTATGCTACTAAAGGTGAGAAAGAATCAAAAGTAGTAAGGCAAGGAAATAAAGTTCATGTTTACATGACGTCCATCCGTTCACATTTTTCTCCCGACAATATTGAAGGAATCAAAATGGGTGATGAGGTATACTTTCATGTAACAAACCTTGAACAAGACTGGGATGTACCACACGGATTCGCGGTGAAAGGTGCTGCTAATGCAGAATTGCTCATTATGCCGGGTGAAACACAAACCTTAAAATGGGTTCCGGACAGAGTGGGTATATTCCCTATGTATTGCACCGACTTCTGTAGTGCATTGCATCAGGAAATGCAAGGATACATCAGAGTATCACCTGCCGGAAGCAATGTTCCGCTTACCTTTAGTTTAGGTAAAACAGTTCCTGAACCTGCAAAATAATCAACCATTCAAAAGGGAATGAATATCCTTCATTCCCTTTCTTTTTCATTCTCTTTGATTCTCATACCATGAATACATTAACCAAATTGTCTCGTCTGTTTTTAGTATTAGCAGCCGTGCTTTTAGCGGGTTCCATTTTTGTAGCTATCTGGCGCATCGAACTTGCTGCCCCGCAGTATCCGGAAGGATTGGCATTACTCATTTATGCAGATAAAATTGGAGGAGACGTTGACATTATAAATGGATTGAATCATTATATCGGCATGCAAACCTTGCATACTGAAAACTTTATCGAATTTACCATACTGCCTTATATCATTGGATTCTTCTCATTGGTTACATTACTGGCAGCAATTCTTAACCGCAAAAAACTACTCTACACATTATTTTCAGCATTTGTTGCATTCGGAGTGTTGGCTATGGTTGATTTTTACAGATGGAATTACAACTACGGACATAACCTGGATCCTAATGCTGCTATCAAAGTTCCCGGCATGGCTTACCAACCACCACTCATCGGTTACAAGCAATTGTTGAACTTCGGAGCGTACTCCGTTCCTGATATTGGAGGATGGTTATTTATCGGAGCCGGATTATTGATGTTGGCTGCTGTTATAGTGGAAATCCGATTATCCAAAAAACAACTGAAACCAACGTTTGTCATGTTAATTTTAGTAAGTATACTTTCGTTTACTTCCTGCACAGATACACAGCCTAAATTGCCTAAGCTTAACGTGGACCAATGTGATTATTGCAAAATGACAATTGCAAATGACAAATTCTTTGCAGCGTGCACAACTAAAAAAGGACGGCTTTATACATTTGATGATATGAGTTGTATGGTGCAGTTTATTGAGGAGAACAAAACCATTCCATATGATAATTATTACGTGGTGGATTTTCTCAATCCAAACCACTTTATCAAAACAGACCTTGCCGTACTCATCCAGAATGAAACCTTTAAGAGTCCGATGGGCGGTAATGTTGCAGCATTCTCAAACGTGAAGGATGCTGAAGTTTATGGTAAAGATCAACTCGCCAAAAAAATAAACTGGTTGGATTTACTCAACTAAAAATCATGCGCCATACGTTTATCCTAACCTTGCTGCTGATTGCTGTTCTGTATAGCAATGCTTCCATTCTAACAGTTGGAAAAGGGAAACCGATATACTCTATTAAACAAGCGATCCACCTTGCACAGCCTTTTGATACTATCCTTATTACGGCAGGAACATATAAAGAAGGAAACATTATTATTGACAAAACACTTTATATCAAAGGCATTAACTATCCTGTTTTAGATGGAGAACGTAAGTGTGAAATTCTATCCATCAAATCATCATCAACAGTTATTAACGGATTAACAATTACCCATTCAGGATATGCCACACTGGATGACCCGGGAGCCATAAAGGTATATGACGCACGAAACGTCAGCATCATCAACAATCGGATCCTCGACAATTTTTTTGGCATCTATCTCCAATTCAGCAAAAATTGTCTGATTCAAAACAATACCATCATCGCCTACGGAACCAGCGAGGAAAAAATCGGAAACGGTATACATTGCTGGAAAAGTGATAGTATTCAAATTATCGCCAATAACATTTCCGGACACCGTGATGGTATATACTTTGAATTTGTAACCGCTTCGGTCATCTGGCGAAACACCTCAACCAAAAATATCCGCTACGGGTTGCATTTTATGTTTTCCAACAACGACTCATACATTTCTAATGTTTTTAAACACAATGGTTCAGGAGTGGCTGTAATGTTTACGCATAACGTAAAAATGTTTAATAATTGGTTCATTGAAAACTGGGGGGATGCTACATATGGTTTATTACTTAAAGAAATTTCGGATAGCTATTTATTTAACAATCGTTTTATTGGCAACACAATGGGTATTTACATGGAAGGAACTAACCGTATCACTATTTCCAACGGTGTATTTGAAAACAACGGGTGGGGAATGAAGATACAGGCCAGTTGTATGGATAATAGGATTGAATACAATAATTTTATAGGCAACACATTTGATGTAAGTACCAATGGTTCACTTGTATTAAATACGTTTACGCAAAACTACTGGGACAAATACACCGGATATGATCTGGATAAAAATAATATTGGTGATGTTCCGTACCATCCGCTGAGTCTGTTTTCAGTTATTGTTGAAACGAATGGTCCGGTAATGATTCTATACCAAAGTTTGTTTGCGCTATTGCTTGATCAATCGGAAAAAGTGATGCCGAGTCTGACACCGGATAATTTTATTGATTTAGAACCCTATATGCATGCCCTTAACCTATGATTGATATTCAACATATAGCTAAGAAGTTCGCCAAACTGCAAGTACTGAATGATGTTTCCATTCAATTGCAACAAGGCGAATGTATAGCGCTGATAGGCCCTAATGGCTGCGGTAAAACCACACTCATTAAAACCATTTTAGGGATGGTAGTGCCTGATAGTGGAACTGTTATGGTGAACAATCAGTCCATCAAAAACAACGTGACCTACAGGAGTAATATCGGTTACATGCCTCAGATAGGACGTTACCCGGAAAGCATGACCATCGGGCAATTGATTGAGATGATGAAAAGCCTAAGAAATTATAAAGGTAAAATTGATACAGAATTACTCGAAGCTTATCACCTCACTCAATTGTATGATAAAAAAATGCATACCCTTTCGGGAGGCACTACGCAAAAAGTGAGTGCAACACTTGCCTTTCTATTTAATCCCGATATTCTTATCCTCGATGAACCCACGGCAGGGCTAGACCCATTGGCTGCCGAAATTCTAAAAGAGAAAATTATTCAGGAGAAAAGAAACGGAAAACTTATTCTTATCACTTCACACTTGCTGAGTGAGCTGGATGATTTAATTACCCGACTGGTATTCATGCAGGATGGAAGTATTCGTTTGCACAAAAGCATTGGAGAGTTAAAAAACGAAACGCAAACAACCACGCTCACCAAAGCTATTACTCAACTTTTAAAGTCGACTGCACATGAATAGAATGATCCGATTTGTAACACTCGATATCTTAAAAAACAAAACCATCATTGCCTATACCTTATTGCTGGCAGTGTTAAGCTGGAGTGTATTTAGCTTGGAAGACAACCATACCAAAGGAATATTAACCTTAATGAACCTATTGTTGTTAACCGTTCCTTTGGTGAGTATCATCTTCTCCACAATATACATTTACAACTGTGCTGAGTTTATTGATTTATTGGTAAGTCAGCCCATTTCGCGCAGCAGCATCTGGATCAGTTTGTTTGCGGGTGTTTCGTTTTCTCAATTACTGGCGTTCTGGATTGGTGTGGGTATTCCGGTATTGATTTTTGCTCCATTCACGATTGCCATATATATTTTAGCGACCGGAAGTCTTATTACACTCATCTTTATTGCACTGGGTTTCTGGGCCACTGTTTCGGTTCGTGATAAATCAAAAGGTATCGGACTTGCCATTATGAGCTGGTTATTTTTTGCCTTGCTATTTGATGGTATCATTATGTTCCTGCTTTTCCAATTTGCAGATTATCCCGTTGAACAAGCCATGATGGTTATCACATTGCTGAGTCCGATTGACTTGGCTCGTATACTCATCCTATTGCAAATGGATATATCGGCTTTGCTTGGATATACCGGTGCTATTTTCAGATCCTTTTTAGGAAACCACACAGGCATGCTTGTTTCCTTTATTACCTTGTTGTTGTGGGCAGCCATCCCATTCACACGCTCATTAGTAAAATTCAAAAATAGAGATCTATAACCTATGGAAAACAACGAGCTTATCGATAGTATTTACAGCAAATACCAACATTTGGGAGAAAATCCTGAAACATATTTAAAAGGATTACTTCAGTCAAAACCGATTAACTATTGGGACTATGTGGAAGTAGACACATTATTGTCCTTACAAAAACCGAGAACTGATTTCAAGGATGAAGAAATTTTTATCCTGTATCATCAGGTAACAGAATTGTTCTTAAAACTGATGTTGCATGAAATTAAACAGATAGTAGAAGCGACTTCAATAGATGAACCCTTTTTGCTTACCAAACTTACACGCATCATACGATATACCGAAATGCTCATTAATTCTTTTGATATCATGAAAGACGGAATGAATTATGATGATTATAATACATTCAGAACAACATTGGCTCCTGCCAGTGGTTTTCAGAGTGCACAATTCCGTTTCATTGAATTATACTGTACACCACTCGAAAACCTGATCAATGAAAATGGAAAAAGTCGTCTCCCTTCTAATCCAACATTGAATGATTATTTTGAACATATTTATTGGAAAGATGCAGGTTTAAACAGAACAACCGGAAAGAAAACCCTCACCTTGCAACAATTCGAAGACCGTTATCTTGAATCATTTAAAACGCTTGCAACCAAAGTAACAGGAAATACCATTTCCGATAAAATACAGTCTGTCATAAATCCTTCGCCACAACTTATCGACACACTGAGAAAATTTGACCACCTGTACAATGTAGAATGGCCATTGGTGCATTTGCAAACCGCCAAACATTATCTTGACAGTAAAAATGAAAACCAGCAAGCCACGGGAGGCTCCGAATGGAAAAAATATTTACATCCTCAATTCCAGCAGCGGAAATTTTTCCCTCAGCTGTGGACTGAATCCGAAAAAACAAATTGGGGTAAAACACATTAACACCAAAATTTATGACAATACATGATGTTGAAACACAACTGGAACAAAGTAAGCATCCCGTTGCTAAAGTCCTTCATAAAGGAGATCACTTTAAAGTTTTTATCATAGGCTTTAAGGCTGGAATGATACTTAAAGAGCACCAAACAATGTGGCCGGCAAAATTGACTGTGCTAAGGGGAAAAGTAATATACAAAGAGGCCGACAGGGAAGTGATAGCCAATACTTATGATGAAGTGGATATTCCGGTAGCAACCCTTCATAATGTACAGGCTCTTGAGGATAGTCTTTGTTTGCTGACTCAGGGTTAGTAACTCGAAAAAAGCATCAACAAAAAAGCTATCCCAATGAGATAGCTTTTTTGTGAATGTTAACCTAAGTTTATGAGAACAATTATGGAATCAATACTTCATCTATAATATGGATTATACCATTGGATGCAGGTACTGATGCTATAATATGCGCTTTCCCATTGATTACAGGTTTACCATCCTTCATGGTAATTTTGATGTTACCGCCATTTACTTCTCCCAATACCTGACCCTCTTTCATATCTTCTGCCTTGATTACACCAACGTAAACGTGGTATTGCAAAATATCCGTAAGCGCATCTATTTTATCGGGCTTCAACAACCCTTCCACTGTGCCCGCAGGCAGTTTATCAAAAGCTGCATTGGTAGGTGCAAATACCGTAAACGGACCTGCATTGCTCAATACATCCACCAACTCTGCAGCCTTTACGGCAGTCACTAATGTTGTATGATCTTTACTGCCCACTGCAACCTGTACAACATTCGGTGCCGATTCTGAATCCTGAACACCCGACTGTCCTACGGTAGAAATTTCTTCAGTAGTTGTTGAGGAATCAGAAGTTGTAGTCGGATTTGAGTTACAACCTATTCCAATTAGTGCTACTAAGGGAACTATCCATGAAAGTATGTTTTTCATATTGATTTTATTTTGTACCCACAAATGTTATTGAAATTACTATCCTAAATTATGTTCCCCATCATATTTTCTAAATGAGCTTAAACATATTCAAGATGCATTTAAGAAACTTTTACTCTCAGGTGAAATACCAAACGGAGTATGGATAAAACGAGGAGTATGGCTATCACTAAAAGGTACTCATTGAGATTTGCCACAACAATATTGACAAAAGATGTCATTCCCTGAATGCCCAGCACTACCTGATTGATGTATATAAGTGTGATCACAACACCCATTATCAACGTTGTTTGTTTTGTATAGCGCAGGTATCCGGATAACCAGATGAACAATAACAAAGATACTGAGATGATGGCGAGCAAAATTAAATGCAAATAAGCAATAACTACCGGACGATATCCAAATGCCAGGTTACTAACCATAGGAATTGTGGAACCGAGTTGCAATAAGAGTTTAACCGTAATGGCCAAGCCCAGTACATAAAAAACAAACCGGAAGAATGCTGGTTTTTCCTTAAACAATAGAGATAATGGCTGTTTAAGTAAGAGTACCAGTTTAATCCATCCCCACATTTGTAGTATAGCACCCATAGCAGCTAATACAATGAATCCGATTGACAAATTTAACCACAGTACAGAAAGAATATAAGAGATTATACCACCTGCAAAAAACAGGTAGAAGATGAGTCGTAGTTTGTTTGTATCAGGAATATATGATCTCACTGCGTTTAGAAACAATCCCACACAGGCAAAGAAAAACCATCCATTGTATTGAAAATGCAGGTACCAATATATCGATGCCAGATACATATGCTGATCAATATGTTTATCAAGCATCATATATGCTAGACTAAATGTTCCAATGGTTGATAAGGACATATAAAAAAGTGCTGCTCTGAACCAATTCACGGATATATCTCGCAGGCCCCGAAGATCGAGTATAAATTGAATCGCAAACCAAAATCCTATCAGAATGGTTAATACTAAAAACGATATGGAAGATAAACTGTAACCTGCGAGAACGAATGTCAAAATTGTACCGTATGCCACAATACTATTCACACGCAACATGTTCAGGTAAGCAGTCATTTTAAGTAGAGGAAAATGTTGTTTAAGATAGCTAATCATGAACACCATCAATGTTTGGGTAACCCATCCTGTAAAGGCAAAATTAGAATGTGCAAGTTGCAAATTTTTTTGATCGAGCATTGGAAACTCAAAACAAATTTTATATCGCATCAATACTCCCATTACCGCAACCAATAGTAAATTGACTAGTGATAATTTTAACCAGAATGAAGTATTAATGGAATTTTCCAGTATCATAATTTACAAAGTGAAGCCCCATTGGGAGAACATTCATTCTTTAATGTTTTGACAAAAAAGGTCGGGTAATAATACGAATGGCACGTTGATACGAAACATAGTTCCACATCCAATTCATCAATACCACCAGGCGATTGCGGAATCCAACCAACAACATCAGGTGTAAAAACATCCACCCTAGCCAGGCAATATATCCTTGCATCTTTACACCAAATATTTCAAATACCGCCTTGTGCCGGCCAATAGTGGCCATGCTTCCCAGATTCAAATAGGTGTATGCTTTCATAGGTTCCTTACGTAACAATCGAAGTACATTTTTTCCAAGTAATGCCCCTTGTTGCTGAGCAACGGTTCCAACCATTGGATGTCCGTTAGGGTAGGCAGCATCTGTTGTCATGTAAGCAATATCACCGATGGCAAAAATATTCGGAATACTTTCTACTTGATTGAAAGCATTTACCTGATACCGGTTACCCCTAACAATTAATTCCTGTGGAATACCGGGAATGGTTTTTCCTTTTACACCTGCACTCCATATAATGGTATCTGTCTTTAATATTTCTCCACTGCTAAGGGTAAGATTCCCTGTTGCAGCATCGTAATTTTGTACCGATGTATTGAGTTGCACCTTCACTTCCAGTTGCTCCAAAAACAACTTAGCTTTAGTTGATGAAATTTCGCTCATGGCAGCAAGCAAACGGGGAGCCGCTTCAATTAAATGCACCTGCATTTTATTCGCATCGAGTTCACGGTAATCGACTGGTAATACATTCCTTTTAATTTCGGCCAGAGCACCAGAAGTTTCAACACCTGTAGGACCACCACCTACAACCACAAAATTCAGAATGCGTTCCAGATTACCGGAACCGCTTTCGCTTAAAGCCTTTTCAAATTCCTGTAAAATATTACTGCGCAAGTCCAATGCATCGGGAATGGATTTGAGTTGCATGCAGTGTTTTTCCAACTCTGCATTGCCAAAAAAATTAGTTTGTGCACCCGTTGCCAAACAGAGATAATCGTAACTGAAATTCCCTATATTGGTTATTACCTCATTGCTCGCTGTTTCTACTTCAAACACCTCTGCCATCCGAAAGGCAATATTGGGCATCTTGCTAATTATTTTCCGTAACGGATAGGCAATAGCATCGGGACCTAAACCTCCGGAAGCAACCTGATACATTAAGGGTTGAAAATTGAAATAATTGTTTTTGTCGAGAACCGTAACTTTGATGGGTTTGTTGTTGAGTTTTTTGATAAGCTCAAGTCCAGCGAAGCCACCACCGATAATGATCAGGTGTGGTGTCTGCATGCTTTGATAATGATATTTCATACCAGCGCAATTGAATATCTTGCGCTGCAAAGTTTGGACTATTTTGGCGATGTAAACAAGGATTCGAAAGGATTTATTTTCAATGATTACCTGTTTATAGGAAAGTATGTCTAAACAGCTTACACGCGTTTTATAATAATATTCGATAACCGCTGTGAACGTTACGGTTCAAACAGTGTTAACTACAAACATATAATCATTTATTTTAAGCCCTTTTCTTACACCATTTCTTATTTAAATATTTAGGTATTCTTTCGAAATTCGAAATTAACTATTCGAATTTCTTCCGGTCCGTCTACTTCTTGTTGTAGAAGTTCATAGTACGTTCCAGACCAATCGAAGCAAAAGCCTCAATGGATTCCACCGAATGGTTAATCAACTCGGGTAAAGCGCTTTGTTCGGCTGCCGTAAAGTGCCCCAGTACATACTCCACTTGCCGGCCCTTGGGATAGTTATTACCAATACCAAAACGCAAACGCGGATAGTTTTGCGTCATCAAGAGTTCGTTGATGCTTTTTAAGCCATTATGCCCGGCATCACTGCCATTGGCACGGATTCTGATCTGTCCGAAATCAATAGCCAGATCATCTACAATGATCATAATCTGCGGCACCTCGATTTTAAGTTGCTGCATCCAAAAACGAACAGACTTACCGCTCAGGTTCATATAGGTTGTTGGTTTAATCACGTGAAGCTGTTTGCCTTTCACATTGATTTGAGCGTAGTCGGCATGGCGATCAGTTGTAAAGCTGCCTTTATGTTTGCTTACCAGCTCATCTACTACATCAAACCCGATATTGTGACGGGTATGTGCATATTCGCTTCCTATGTTTCCTAAACCTACAATTAAAAATTTCATGGTGCTATGTTGTCAACTTCTTTAGTATGTCTTGCGTGAGTTTCACACAGAGTACACAGAGAAGCACAATCCCGATAGCTATCGGGACACAAAGATAAATTATTTCAAGTTATCGAGCATCTCTTTAGTCATGCTTGCAAGATCATACGTTGGATCCCAACCCCAATCCTGACGGGCTCTGCTATCATCAATGCTTTTAGGCCAGCTGTCGGCAATTGCCTGACGGAAATCCGGTTTATATGTGATCGTAAATTCCGGTATATGTTTTTTGATTTCGGTTGCAATCTGCGCAGGATCAAAACTAATACCGCCCAAATTGTAACTGCTTCTGATTTTCACTTTATCGGCAGGAGCATCCATCAACTCTATCGTAGCACGAATGGCATCCGGCATATACATCATTGGCAAAGCAGTATGCTCACTCAAAAAGCATTCGTATGTTTTATTTTTCAAGGCTTCGTGGTAGATATGAACCGCATAATCGGTAGTTCCTCCACCCGGTGCCGATTTGTAACCAATCAAACCAGGATAACGGATACTTCTTACATCCACTCCATATTTTTCGTGGTAATATTCACAAAAACGCTCACCTGCTTGTTTGCTGATCCCATAAATGGTATTCGGCTCCATCACCGTATATTGAGGCGTATTCTCCATCGGAGTTGTGGGTCCGAATACGGCAATTGAACTTGGCCAGTATACTTTTTTGATAATGCCTTCTTTGGCTGCATCCAATACGTTGAATAAACCTTCCATATTCAGGTTCCAGGCCGACTTAGGCTTTTGCTCTGCGGTTGCAGATAACAATGCTGCCAGTAAATACACCTGTGTCACTTTATATTTCTTAATTACCTCATACATACGGTCTTTATCCATCACATCCAATTGCTCATAAATACCCATGGGATTTTTCAACTCCTTGATATCGGCAGCAATGACGTTGTTTTCACCATAAATACCCCTGAGGTTTTCAGCAAGCTCCAGACCGATTTGGCCGTTGGCGCCCATAATTAAGATTGTTTCCGTTGACATATGTGTTAATTAAAAAGTGGTCAAATGTAGGGAAAACACGGAAAAAATAAGGAGAAATTTAGTGGATACTAAAACACCTTTTTGCCACTGTTGATGACATTGGCCGAAGCTTTGACCAGTAACTTGTTGCGCTTGCGAATAGTGGCCTCAATATGAATCACGTTCACACCTTTGCGTATCACTTTCGACTCCACTGTAATTATGTCTCCCGCTAGAGCAAAGGATAAATAATCCAGTTGTAGATTGATGGTGGTGAAAAAATTCTCATTACCTAAGCTGTAAATGGTCATACCCATTACATCATCAATAAGGGTTGCTGCCATTCCTCCATGAAAGGTTTTAGCCGGATTGAGCCATTCTTCCCTTACAGTAAACTGCATCTTCAGATGTCCTTCTTCAGCCTCCAGCAATATCCCGTCAATCCATCGACTAACGGCCCCTAATCCATGCAGGATAGTGGATTGACCTATACGTTCTTGTAAATAGATTAAACTTTTATTCATCATCGCAAACTTAAGTTGTTCATCTGGATTATTAAATTGCAACCCCGTATGACGCAATTTGCGCAAAAATTATAATACTCCATTCATGAATATCTATCTCCTTAACACAACCATTGAAGGCAAAGAAACCTTATTACTATCCATCATCAATCCTGAAACTGATAAGAATGCACAACTAACAGCTAAAGCTATTGTAGGTTTTGTTCTGGATGCATCAAAACCTATAAGCTTTGATAATGTCAGATTGAACCCGGCCTTCATTGATCACTTTCACAAAACGATTGTGTTTTTTGCGCAGTTTAATGATGGCATCATTCACCTGGCAGAACAACAACAAAACGGATTTGTATACATCAACGATTTGCGTAACAAAGAAGATAAAGAAGTACTCAAGGAAGATATCATTGGATCCTTTGAAGTGAAAAACGGAGAACTGATTCATAACAGTTATCTTCCGAATACAGCCTATAAAATGATTACTGCGGATGGTGGATTTGTATTACAACCGGAATTGGAGGCGTTGATTTATTCTACTGCTTACTAAATTGATTTTTGGATTCTTTTGAGCTTTTCTTTTTACCACGAGGTTCGCTAAGGAGGCACTAGGGACACGAAGTATTGTCGCGAGGTATACCACCCAAAACAATTACTGGTAATTGTTTTCGCCCTCCTGCAAGGAGGGCAGTTTTCCTTACCCCGTTAATTACTTGCAGTAATTAACGGTTGTCCCAATAACTAATAACCAAATAACTTAACAACTAACTCCTCGGATGAAACTGCGTAATCACATCGCGTAAATATTCACGGTCGATGTGTGTGTATATTTCGGTGGTGGTGATGCTCTCGTGCCCAAGCATTTGCTGAACTGCACGCAAATCAGCTCCCGCTTCTACCAGGGCTGTTGCGAATGAATGGCGGAACGTATGGGGCGAAATCGTTTTACTGATCCCTGCTGCTGTTGCAAGTTTTTTGATGATATAAAAGATCATTACGCGAGAGAGTTTCGTTCCCCGTCCATTTAAAAATAAGATGTCACTATTACCTGGTTTTATATCTATATGAACCCGTACAGCATCTCTATACAATTTGATTTCTTTGAGTGCCATAGAACCTATCGGAACCATTCTTTCTTTATTTCCTTTACCCACAACTTTTACATATCCTTCATCAAAAAAAACATCCGATAATTTAAGTGATACCGTTTCACTTACTCGCAAACCACAACTGAACATTGTTTCCAAAATGGCTTTGTTACGGGTGCCCTCTGCTTTGCTCAAATTAATGCAGGCAATCATTTGGTCTATTTCGTTGATGTTTAATGTATCGGGGAGTTTGCGCGCTGTTTTAGGTGCTTCTAATAATTCGGCCGGATTTTTTTTAATCAAATCCTCCATCATCAAATACTTATAAAAGGCCTTAATTCCTGATATAATACGCGCCTGACTGGTGGGCATCATGCCCAGCTCCGTTATCCATCTCACAAACTCTCTCAACGTGTCAAGCTTGATTTCCTCAGGAGTATGTTGCAGTCCTTTTATTTCGAGAAACTGTGTCAGCTTTTCCATGTCGTGCACATAGGCTTCAATGGAATTGCCAGACAACGAACGTTCCAGTTGAAGATATGCTTTAAAGCCTTTTATGTATGATGACCAGTTCACGATAATTGGAATATAGTTTTTAGGTGTACGAATTTAGTACATTTGTTGGCAATGAAAGTTATCATCATCAACGGACCCAATCTCAATTTATTAGGTAAACGTGAACCAAGTGTTTATGGAACCCAATCGTTTGAAGAATATTATGCTTCCCTGCAAATAGTGTTTCCAAACACAGAGCTGGACTATTACCAAAGTAATGTTGAAGGCGAACTCATTAATAAACTGCACGAAGTTGGATTCTCCTATGATGGCATTATTCTGAATGCCGGTGGATACACTCATACTTCTGTTGCCTTAAGTGATGCAGTGGCCGCCATTAGTTCTCCTGTTGTGGAGGTGCATATATCCAATATTTTTGCGCGCGAAGACTACCGTCATGTTTCTTTATTATCCAAACATTGTGTTGGCATTATTAGCGGATTGGGGTTATTGGGTTACCAACTGGCTTTGGAGTCGTTGTTAAAAAAATAATGTCCGTCACATTGATAACCGAAGAACCGCAAAACACTGCCCAGATAGCTATCGGGAGTAAAATGTAAAAATTTTTCATTCTGCATTTATCCTAGTATATTTGCAACGTTAAGGTTCCAAAAGACAATTTGGGATTAAAAGGGAATACAGTGAAAAACTGTAACAGTACCCGCTGCTGTGAGCGCCAGTTGAGGAGAATTCGAATAATGAATTTCGAAATTTTTTTCTTCCATTTTTGTTACTCAAAGTCACTGTCCGTCAACAGACGGATGGGAAGACAAACAAAAAGGCGTAAGTCAGAAGACCTGCCTCAACAATTTTTTAAGTTACACTTCCGGGAATAGAAGTAAAGCTGCTGTTGCGTGCTCCGGCATGTTTCTGTATCTTTTGTATTCCCATTATTTTTAATGAAATGAAACGATTTTTAGTATCGTGTGGATTGTTGTTGACGACCACATGCATGTATGCTCAATTTGCACCACAGGTGGGAACAACCGGAACAACTGCTATTCACATGGACAGCAGCATATGGGTTAACTGGGCCTCCGGATGCACCCTGCAACGGGGTTGGCAAAATATTTCAGATACCACTTTGGGTAAAGTTGTTGTTGGTGATGAAACATATGTACCCGGAAAAGCAGGGAACGGTGTAGTGAGTTTAGGCGATGGCGGTAAGGCTACTATCACTTTTGAGCATCCTATTGTAAATGGTACAGGATACGATTTTGCCGTTTTTGAAAATGGGTTTATTGATCAGACTCTGGCTCCCGGAACTGCCTTTTTGGAATTGGCTTTTGTAGAAGTGAGTTCAGATGGAATCCATTTTGTTCGATTCGATGCCACAAACCTTACCGATACAACTATTCAGGTGGGTTCCTTTGAAGGAATGTTCGCTCAAAAAATAAACAACCTTGCCGGAAAATATTTAGGCAAATACGGAACACCTTTTGATCTCGAAGAATTAGCAGGTGAACCGAACCTGGATGTGAATCATATTACCCATATCAGAATTATTGACGTTGTGGGAAGTATCCAAAATCAATATGCCTCATATGATGGACAAGGGAATAAAATAAATGATCCATGGCCTACACCCTTCGCTTCATCCGGGTTTGATCTGGACGCGGTGGGTGTGATTCATCAAAACGTTAACCTTTCATTGTCGGAAACAATCTCGACACAACAGGTAAGTATTTTTCCGAATCCTGCACAGGCAAATGCGATCGTTCAACTTCGTTTTTTTGTTCAACAAAATCCCAAACTTACTGTTTACGATATGTTAGGAAATAGTATCAATGTTGGTACTACCTTTACGGAAGATGGAATGACTCTACAATTATCACAACCCGGCATTTTCCAGTTGGTGCTAAGCAACGGCAGTGGATTCATCACCAAACGTATTACGGTTCAATAATGGAAAGTAAACATGAATACAAACAATGTGCAAGGTGCAATGGTACGTTTGAGTGCCAACCGCTTGATATTGCCAATTGTCAGTGTTCATTGATCCAACTGAACGATGCAGAATTGCGCTTCCTGCAATCAAGTTATGAGGATTGTTTATGCATTGAGTGTTTGCGCGCCATCAAACAGGAATATTATCAATTGACCAAAAATGAATTTATCAAACGTACTCCGCTGGGTTAGTTTTTTCATCTGCCTCAGCATTCTGTATGCTTGCACCAACACCAAAGAGGAAATACCACCTGTGCTCAGTTTTTATTTACCACAATCTGTTTGTTATGAGGGTGACAGTCTCTCCTTTCAGTTAAGAGCCAATGGTGAACCTGCAACCGCTGACAGCTGGACAACAACGCTGGGAGGCATTGACAATATTGGCAGATGGATTGCGCCTTACCATATTGATGCAGATACCGTTCTTGCAACGATTGTGGCCTCCTACAAAAACCAACAAAATATTCTTACGATCAGGATTACCAAGAAGGCATTTCAACAACCGGCAATAAGTTATGCGCAAACCATTCAACCACTCTTAACCAACAATTGTAATTTCAGCGGTTGTCATGCTAATGGAAGCCATGCCGGAAAAGTTGAACTGAGTGTTTATGATAGTGTTAAAACTAGTGTCATGCCTTACAATGCTGATGCCAGTAAATTGTACTTTTCACTTATTAAAACAGACCCTTTACGAGTAATGCCTCCTGCCGGAAAACTACATGCTGATAAAATTCAATCCGTGTGGTTGTGGATTGAACAGGGTGCAAAGAACAATTAACATTATACAGCACCTTTTTTATCGGTCCAGTATTGTTTCACCTTCATCTGCATTTGAGTAATGTGCTTTTTATCTGATGAGGTTTTGGCTAATGCTAATGCCTTCTCTAAATGTTGCAATGCCTTTTCCTGCTGAACCGTTTCATACAGCTTTCCCAAAAGTGTATGGTATAAATGGTATTGTTCCAACTTCAATTTTTCCGCTTCTGCAATCGCTTCCGAAATAGAATTGGCTTTTGATAATGCATACGTTCTGTTTAATGCTGCAATAGGTGAATATTCAATTTGCAATAATTTATTATAGAGCTGCAGAATGTGTTCCCACTTCTCAGGACTATCCTCCTGATGTGTGTGCCAATATGCAATGGCAGCTTCAAAGTGGTATCGCGTCAGCAGCTTTCCTTGTGATGCTGCATTCAAATAATATTCTCCTTTGCGAATAAGTTCTTTGTTCCAAAGTGTGGTATCCTGATCCTCATATAAAACAACTTCGCCATTGGCATTGATTCTTGCATCAAAACGAGAGGCATGAAAACACATTAATGACAACAAAGCATTAGTAGAAGGAACATTGGTTTGTTCATGTTCTACCAGCATCATGTTCAACCGCATGGCTTCTACACACAAATCTTTTCGTAACGTAGTATTTTGAGAGGAGGAGTAATACCCTTCATTAAACAACAGGTACAATGTTGTCAATACGGTCTCCAGTCTGTTAGATATTTCTGTCGCTGGTGGAAGTTCTATTGTAATATTGGCTTCTTTCAATTTACCTTTTGCCCTTGCCAATCGTTTGTAAATGGTTTCTGTATTGCTTAAAAAGGCATCCGCAATTTCCGAAGCACCAAATCCGCATAGAATGTTTAAGGCCAAACCAACTTGTGCCTCTGCAGTAATACTTGGGTGGCAAATAGCAAACATCATTTGCAACTGACTATCGTTGATATTCTGACTCGACAAATCAATATTCGGTTCATATGACACCTCACTGTTTTGTTCAATCACAACACTTACTTTATTTGAAAATATCTTTTGACGTTTAATAACATCCAGTGCCTTGTTCTTGGCAACCTTGTATAACCATGCCGTTGGTTGGGGTGGTATTCCTTTTTGTCCCCACGTTTCTGCAGCCTGCAAAAAAGTATCGCTCACAACATCTTCTGCTATTTCAAGGTATTCAATACCCAATAACTTACACAAGACAGCAATGAGTTTTCTGTATTCCGTTCTGAAAAGATGCGGTATGAGTTCTGTTTCCTCCATTTACTAAAAAAGCCTCCCACAAGTTGTCGGGAGGCTTTTATTCGTTATTGGTTTAGTCCATCGGTACCACAGTACGGATTTCCACATTGCCACCCACTTGTAAAATCGGGCAGCCCTTTGCAAGTTCTTCTGCTTCATCCAATGAATCCGCTTTCACTATAATATATCCTCCGATAGCTTCCTTGATTTCAACATAGGGACCATCGGTTACGATATTACCGGGTTTCACTACTCTGCCATCACTTGCCAGTCGGTTACCTGAGTCGGCCAATTGATTGCGGGCTGCAATGCTCCCCATCCAATCCTGCCATGGTTTCATCCATTCCTGTATTTGTTCAGGGGACATCGGGGCATTGGTATCCACAGGTACATTTCTGAAAATCATCAAAAATTCTTTCATAGCTTTTTTATTTATTTGAGTGTAATGCTACGGCATTCCCTTCCGAATCTACAAAAAATGCCATACATCCGATATCATCGCTGATGTGGGTTTTAGGCATTACAATTTTACCCCCTGCAGCTTCTACTTTTGAAAGTGTAATATCCAGGTTGGGATTGCCATTCAGGTAAACCTTTGCCCCATCCATACTGGGTTTGTGGTTAGGACTTTGTACAAGGCTTCCGGATACTTTGCCATTCATGTCTTCGGCCGGGAAAAAGGCCATTTGCATGCCCATCATTTCCTGCTGTTCCATTGTAATGCCAAAAATCGTTTCATAAAATCTTTTTGCGCGTTTGATGTCTGCTACTGAGATCTCAAACCAGTTAAGTGCGTTTTCTTTGTTTGTCATAAAATTACGTTTTAAAGGTTATTTATTATTTACACCCCTATAACGATTGAGATTTTGGAATTGGACAAACTGAATAAAATTTATCTAAAAATATCTCTTGTTATCAAAATACCTCCCGACATAACATCTCCTATAGTGACTTCGACTCCGTTCAGTCACCTGATTTGTCAATATCTTTCTTATGAACCTAACTGGAGGTCCGCTTCGATGAACTCAGCATGACATCTCTCCTCAATATCTTAATTCCATCATCCCTATATCTCAAATCTCAACTTCCTTAATAAGATGTTTTTTCCAATAACGTTTCCCGTACCCGCAAAATATTTCCTCTCCCGCTTTGATCTTCTTCACTGCCATCAGGCATACTTCATTTTGTTCGTTAATGATAATTTTAGCGTTATTGGTAAATGTTGCAGAAGCATATCCAACAGCATCATTGGCATATTTTGCAAAACATTCTGTGTGCATGCAATCCAGTATACGTCCGTTTAACAGCGAAATAAAATATTTATCCTCTCCTTCTGATATCCGTTTCGTAATTTGTTTTTCACTGATAACATCTCCTTTAAAAACAGTTATTTCTTCATCCTTATAAAGGGTTACAGCAGTATACAATCCTCTTCCTGAAGCAGGTAATTGAGATTCCTTTATATATAAATAATCTGATTCAGGAATACCCACCTGATTAGCGGCAACATGTTTTTGTTTCACAAGAGTTCCGGATAAACATTAAGATTATCGGGGTTGCAATATACCACTTTCATGGCATCGTTAGCTTTTTGCAAAATCATGTATATTGCCCATATGCAAACGTCCAAAAAACTTTCCCTGCTTGATTGCACCATGCTCATCATCGGCTCCATGATTGGCTCCGGCATTTTTATTGTTCCGGCTGCTATGAGTCGCGACCTAGGTTCACCTATGATGTTGCTCCTTGCCTGGGTGGTTACAGCAATACTTACTTTGTTTGCTGCATTAAGTTATGGCGAATTAGCAGCTATGATGCCAAAAGCGGGAGGGCAATATGTTTACCTGAGAGAAGCCTATAATCCCTTGTTTGGATTCTTGTATGGATGGACCTTGTTTACGGTGATACAAACGGGAACGATCGCAGCCGTGGCCGTTGCTTTTGCTAAATTCT
>JAZKGH010000069.1:0-19768 GCA_040386055.1 Bacteroidota bacterium | reverse complement strand
TTAAGTGTTTAAAGGCACCTTCGCGGTTTTTACCAAAACGATGATCGTAACCAATCACCAATACTTTGGTGCCAATTTTGGAAACAAGAACGTCTCTGATAAACTGCAACGATGATAACTCTGAAAAAGCTTTGGTAAATGGAATCACCACCAAATGATCAATACCTTCTTTCTCGAGTGCAATAATTTTTTCATCGAGTGTTTGCAGTATTTTTAATCCATGATCATCCGGAAACAACACCAAACGGGGATGCGGATCAAACGTCATTACTACTGTTTCTCCGTTGCGTTGTTTGGCAAGCTCCTTCACCCTGTTAATAATAACACGGTGAGCCGCATGCACACCATCAAAGGTTCCTTGCGTAACAATGGCATTTTTAATCGGAGGTAACTCTTCTAAACTTCGGTAAACTCTCATTAGCTTGAATGGGGCGAAAATAAAGATTCTGGTGAATTGTTGAAGGATTAAATATTCAGATGCCGTTTATTTTGTTGTCAATATCATTAATGTTGACCTATCTGATATTCAACTCCTAAATGGCTTTAAGATCCTATAATCGCTTTAAATATTTTAGTAAAAACCTTTCCAGAAAACAATTGGCCATACTTGTACAATCTTAAGGCAAATTGGTATTGCAACAAGAACTCAAACTTTCGCAGCAACTCAATTTGCAGGAACTACCGCAAGGTGTTTACATGCTAAGGGTTGGTGATTGGCATGGGAAGATTTTGAAGAACTAGTGTGGTGGTTGATGAAGTTGACAAAGTGATTGGTTAAGTTATTGCCTACTGCCTACTCTCTTCATTGCCTACTCATTATTGCACTCTAAACAAAAACAGCCTTGAGTTTAAACCCAAGGCTGTTTTTATTTTGTATACCATCGAACTAAAACAATTTCGGTTGTTCTGTATCCGGTTTCTTTGGTTTGAATTTCGGTTTTTCCTTGCTCATGGGTTCATCATCTTCCAATAGCTTTTTGATACGCTCCTGTTCTGCCACTTCAATATCTTCATTGAGCAATGTCATCTGACTATTGGTTTCTTCGGTTATTTCTGCCTTCACATCTTCTTCCATTATCGTTTCGGGATCCGGTGGAAGGATATTGATGTTCACCAGTTCCTTACCGGCAAACTTATTCCCTATAGCCTTCCAACCTTTAACTTCAATGGTTTCAGCAAGGTTTAGGGTCTCTTCGGTATTGTTGGCTTTGCCTTTTCCGGTGCTTGTTTCCACAACGGCCACCGGTGTAATTTGATCGGTAGCCATAAGTACACGGTTCTTAGGTCCTTCCGGAATTAACAGGAATTTCTTGTTCTGTGTGAGCGTTTCAATTAGGAAACGTTTGATGAAATAGTATTTGTCCTTATCATTCCAGTATACCAAACTGATAGCACGTTTAGGTCTGAACTTATTAATGAGCAATACCTGTTCTGCTTCATAGTGATTGGTTAATTCAAAACTGGTTAACTCATAGTTCCCATCTTTATACACTACCAATATCTGATCATTGGTATCAAACTCTCCAAGGTAGGTTCCGCGGTCGTCTACATTCAATCGTCCCAATACATCATCATACCAGATCTTACGTCCACCCATGGTAGAAACACCTTTGGATTTCAACTTCACTCCTTTAATTAAATATTTAGATACGGTATTTCCCAATACACTTCTTCCTTTGATGGCAAGCTCTGCAAAGTTAAAATCAAATACCAGCTTCCGTGCATGACTCATAGGGCTTAACGTGATCTCTACCACCTCCGCTTCACTGTTTGGATTGGCTGTATAGTGTAATATTTTGCTATTGGGAGCACCGGTAGTTAAATCGTATTCCTTATCTCGGGTAATACCTAATACATTGAAACGTTTTGCATACGAAATGCGTGTTTTCCCATCCATATAAACGAGGTTATACACCTTACGTTCATCATTTTTACGAAACACATCGACATGCCGAATATCTTTACCTACAAAGAGCTTATCTTGTACCTTACTTACCTGCATTTTACCATCGTTCCGGAAAATAATGATATCATCAATATCCGAACAGTCACATATGTATTCGTCTTTTTTCAAGCCTGTACCTATAAATCCTTCGGCACGGTTTACATATAATTTTTGATTGGCAATAGCAACCTGATTGGCCTGGATGGTATCAAATATTTTGATCTCCGTTTTACGCTCACGGCCTTTACCATATTTCTTCAACAGGTTTTCGTAGTATTTAATCTGATAAGGTTTCAGATCATTCAGATCTGCATTTACCTGCTCCAGTTCCGCTTCAATCTTCACCATCAAATCATCCGCTTTGAAAGAGTCATATTTCGAAATACGTTTGATTCGGATCTCTGTCAGTTTCAATACATCATCTTCGGTAACGTCTCTGCGGAATTGTTTGCGGTACTTGTTAACGCCTTTAAAAATGGTATCGATCACCGCTTCAAACGTTTCGCACTCTTCAATATCGCGGTAAATACGTTTTTCAATAAAAATCTTTTCCAATGAACTGAAGTGCCATTGCTCTTCCAGTTCCCCTTTGCGGATGAGTAATTCCTGTTTCAGCAATTCGCGCGTATACTCTACCGACAAACGCAACAGATCATCCACACCCAAGAATTGCGGACGGTCTCCTACAATCACGCATGCATTCGGAGAAATGGATATTTCACAATCCGTAAATGCATATAGGGCATCGATGGTAATATCAGGTGATACACCCGGAGCCAGTTGAATTTGGATCTCTACATCCTTAGCGGTATTATCTATTACTTTCTTGATCTTGATCTTACCATTATCGTTGGCTTTCAAAATCGATTCAATCAAACTGGTAGTGGTGGTTGAAAAAGGAATATCCTTAATCACCAATGTTTTTTTGTCAAGCTCCTCGATCTTGGCACGTACACGCACTTTCGACCCTTTGGCACCACGGTTGTAGTTGGAAACATCAACCATACCGCCCGTAGCAAAGTCAGGGTAAATCTCTACTGACTTTCCTCTTACAGTGTCTACTGACGCTTTTAAGATCTCACAAAAGTTATGTGGTAAAATTTTGGTAGCTAAACCTACAGCAATACCTTCTACTCCTTGAGCTACCAATAAAGGAAACTTCATCGGTAAGGTTACCGGTTCTTTTTTACGTCCGTCATAGGATGCCTGCCAGGTTGTGGTTTGTCCATTAAAGGCAACCTCTTTGGCAAACTTCGATAAACGTACCTCAATATAACGTGGTGCCGCTGCCGAGTCTCCCGTACGCACATCCCCCCAGTTACCCTGCATTTCAAACACCAGATCTTTCTGTCCTAAGCCTACCAGTGCATCACCGATAGCAGCATCTCCGTGCGGATGGTACTGCATGGTTTGCCCGATAACATTAGCCACTTTATTAAAGCGTCCGTCATCCATTTCATTCAACGCATGTAAAATCCTGCGCTGAACGGGTTTTAATCCATCCTCCACAGCCGGAACCGCACGTTCCAGAATTACATACGATGCATAATCCAAAAACCAGTTCTCATACAACCCAGTAACCGGAGTTACATTATGCATGCTATGGTCTTGTCCATTTATGTTATTTATTACTTCGTCACTCATTTTCTTTTAGTTCATAGTTTATGATTCATGGATCACAGATGCCGGATACCAGTTACCAGATGTCGATTAGATTATAAATTAGTTTAGGGTCATATATAGTGCTAATAATAATCTGTACGCTTGTTAATCGATATTGAATCCCTTTGGGATTCACCTAATTTCCTAATCTCTTAATTCCAACATCAAATCATCACATTTACTCATTCTCACATCCACTCCTTTACTCATTTCTTCACACCAGTTCTTCTTCTTCCTTATCAATAATATCTTTTTCTACCTTGAGGTGTTCGATGATGAAGTTTTGACGGTCGATGGTATTTTTACCCATATAGTATTCGAGCAGTTTCGGAATGGGTGTTTCGGGCGTTAAGATTACCGGTTGCAATTTGATATTGTCACCAATAAACATTCCGAACTCATCAGGGGAGATCTCTCCCAGCCCTTTAAATCGGGTAATCTCAGGTTTGCCTGTTAGTTTGGTTATCGCCTTTTGTTTTTCGTCCTCGCTATAGCAATAAATAGTTTGCTGCTTGTTGCGTACACGGAACAATGGTGTTTCCAAAATGTATAAATGTCCGTTCTTTACAAGATCCGGGAAAAACTGTAAGAAAAAGGTAAGCATCAACAACCGGATGTGCATTCCATCCACATCGGCATCGGTTGCAATAACAATATTGTTGTAACGCAATCCTTCAATACCTTCTTCAATATTCAATGCATGTTGCAAGAGGTTAAACTCTTCATTCTCGTATACTACCTTTTTGGTAAGTCCATAGCAATTCAATGGCTTACCACGTAAACTAAATACGGCTTGAGTTTGCACATCACGGCTTTTGGTAATGCTACCACTTGCCGAATCTCCCTCCGTAATAAACAAGGTAGATTCATATCTGCGTTCTTCTTTTTCGTCTTCGTTGTAATGCAGGCGGCAATCGCGCAGTTTCTTGTTGTGAACACTTGCTTTTTTAGCACGTTCATTGGCCAGTTTTTTAATACCCGCCATATCCTTACGCTCACGCTCACTTTGCATGATCCGTTTTAACAACGCATCGGCAGTAGTCGGATTTTTATGCAGGTAATCATCCAGCGACTTCTTCAGAAAATCGATCACAAAGTTTTTAATCGTTGGACTATCAGGGCCCATATTGGTAGAGCCTAATTTGGTTTTGGTCTGACTTTCAAATACCGGCTCCTGCACCCTTACACTTACCGCAGCCACAATAGATGCGCGGATATCTGCCAGGTCAAATTCCCGTTTGTAAAACTCCCGCACTGTTTTGGCAAATGCCTCGCGGAATGCCAATAAGTGCGTACCTCCCTGAGTAGTATACTGTCCGTTTACATAACTGTAGTAATCTTCCCCGTATTGATTTTCATGAGTGATGGCAACTTCAATATCGTCTCCTTTTAAATGGATAATAGGATAGCGTATATGCTCTTCGTTGGTTTTGCGTTTCAACAAATCCAGCAATCCATCCTTCGAATAAAACTTGCGGTCATTATAGTTAATGGTTAGCCCCATGTTAAGGTAGGCATAGTTCCACAACTGGTTTTCTACATACTCAGGAATGTAGTGGTAGTTCTTAAAAATGGTGTCATCCGGTACAAAGGTGATGGATGTTCCATCAGGTTCTAATGAACTTTGTTGTTTGCTTTCTTTTACAAGAATTCCACGATCAAACTCTGCTAATACGGTTTTTCCATCGCGGTAAGCCTGCACATAAAAATGGTGAGATAAAGCATTCACTGCCTTGGTTCCCACCCCATTCAGCCCTACTGACTTCTGAAATGCTTTGCTATCGTATTTACCTCCGGTATTTATTTTGGATACAACATCCACAACCTTGCCCAGTGGAATACCCCGCCCGAAATCGCGCACAAATACCTTATTATCCGTAATCTTAATGTCAATGGTTTTACCATGACCCATTACATGCTCATCAATACTGTTATCAATAACCTCCTTGAGCAATACATAAATACCATCATCCGGAGCCGACCCATCACCCAACTTCCCGATATACATACCGGGACGTAAGCGAATATGCTCCCGCCAATCCAACGAACGAATACTGTCTTCGTTATAAATTACTTTTTCTGCCATACGAATGTTCCTGTCTCTGTATAAAGGTTCATAGTGAATGGTTCATAGATCATGGATAAAAGGATGAAAATGAAGCAGAATGCTTACTTGCTCATAACGTCTAACAATGATCTATTGACTATAGACCATGAACTCTCCGGCTTGCAAATTACCCATAAAGCACAAAGCGTAATCCACAGAATGTACTAAAAATTGTGGAAATCGGAAGAAACGGTTAATGAGGGAATTGCGCATTCGCAGGTGGTAAAATGTCCTATTTATAAACGGGAGAACCCGGAATCCACAAAAAAGGAGGTGAATTTGACCTCACCTCCTTTTTTCATTATTAACAGAATGTTACATTGCTGTAGCTACGGTCGATACTATTTTTACATCGACCGAATCTGAAACATTTTTGAACTGTACATTATTGAATGTAATACGTACTTTCCCTCCTACAATATTGGATGTAACTGTTCCCGTAGATGCGGTATAAGAGCTTCCACCATATCCTAAAATCGGGTTGGTATTACCCGCACCACCTGTTGCACTGATATTAAATACCGTTCCATCAGCGGGTGTGCCACTTCCGTAAAGATTTACAATTAATGTTACAGAGGGTGATGAACTACTAGCAACAATCCCGTAATACGTAGAACTGGGAGCTGCACTTACAAATGAGAATGGAACCGTAGTACCATCCACAACGATGGTATTGTTGGCAACTGTTCCTGTTGTTGAGGTAGAACTGGTTGTTGACGTAGTTGATGTGGTACTGGTTGTCGAAGTAGTTGACGTTGTGCCTGTTGTGGAAGTGGTTGACGTTGTTCCAGTTGTAGCTGTGGTACCCGTGGTGGCTGTTGTTGAGGTTGTTGCTGTAGTACCTGTTGTAGTGGTTGAGCTCGTTGAGTCTTCCTTCTTGCAGGAGATCACAAAGACGATCAATAACATTCCCAAAAGTGATAGAGTAGCTTTTACAATTTGTTTCATAATAGGTTAAAATTTATGATACAAAACTGCAAACTAACCAACAGGTAATCAATACGACATTTTGCGTATAATTTTAAGGGAATCGAGGATCATTGTCTTGCGGGAATCACCACCCAAAACAATTATGGATAATTGTTTTCGCCCTCCTGGGAGGAGGGCAGCTTCCATTTAGGAAACTCTATCCTCTATCTTCCACCTTCTAACATCTTTAAGCAAAGCAGTCTTTTTTCTTTCCTCTTTCAGTGAAGCGGTCTCAAATCCCCATCAAAGTCTCCAGGTAATGCGATTCAATCCCAAAGAATTTTTTTGTCGCTTTTATCTTCTCCAATATTTCCGTTTTCTGCACGTCCGTTTTAGACTTCTTCTCTCCTGTTATCATTACATTTTTGGGAGTATGTACATCTGATACAAACTGAAAAACCTTGGTTGTATATCCAAAATATTCCATGATCAATGAACGAATGCCATCTGTTACCATCTCGGCTTGGCGTTCCATGAAAATTCCATGTTTCAGCAAAAAGTCAAGTTCATTTGTTGTTTTATGTTTTTCAATTTCCCTTCGGATTTGCTTATGACAACAAGGTGCCACAACAATTAAATCGGCTCCTGCGGTAATTCCTTTTTGAATAGCATCATCAGTAGCCGTATCGCAGGCATGCAATGCAATGAGCACATCGGTACCTGTTGAATCAAAATCATTGATAGTGCCCTGCGCAAACTTCAGTCCTGAAAAATCAGATTGCTTCGCAATGCCATTACACAGATCAACCAGATCCTTACGATACTCTACTCCTGTTACCGAGGTTTGCTGCTTCATTTCATTGGTGAGGTAATCATACAAAGCAAATGTCAGATAACCTTTCCCTGCACCCATATCTGTCACCTTCAATGTTTCATGGGGCGGCATGCTTTTAATGAGCGGATTGAGTAGCTCTACATAATGATTAATCTGCTTATACTTATCCTGTGCGTTTTTATATACTTCACCTTTTTCATCCGTAATTTTGAGGTGATGAAGGTATGATTTGCCACCTGCAGGAATCAGTCTGTTTTTAGCAGTGTTATGCTCCAGCGATGGTAATTGGGTTTGTGTGGGTTTGTTTTTGCGCAATACTATTTTACCATTGGGCATGAACTCAAGAGCACTGTCTGCTACCGTAGTGAAAGCAGTCGCGTTTCTGAATCCTTCCATTCCCATTAGTTCACCCATCATGGCTACACCTTCCGGTTCACTATAGTTTTTAACAATATCACGTGTTTGGTAACGATACGTAAAACTTAGTTTGTCTTCATTTTTAATGCGGATCTTTTTAACATAGCAGTTCTTCAATCCTTCGGTAGCACCTTTGTAATTGGATAAGGACAACTTAACGAAAGTGTTTTCGGAAAGAGAATCGTTGATAAGCTTTATGTATTCGACAAGATGCGACATGTAGAAATGTAAATTGAATGCTTCTGCAAAGAAGCACAACTATTTGGCAAATAAAAAGGATGCCGGATACAGGATGCCAGATAGTAGTCTGCAGTAACAGCGTCTTGCGTCTCACATCCGGTATCCCGTATCCGGTATCCTCACACGATACGCTCATTAATAGCCTTAGCTACCGCCTCGGTCATTGATGCTACATGTAATTTACTATAGATATTTTTGATATGAGTACGAACCGTTTCAAAACTGATATTGCATTCGGCCGCCACCATTTTATAGCTTAGTCCGTTGGTCAGACATTTAAGAATTTCTTTTTCGCGGGTTGTTAATTCATAATTGGCTGCTACCGGTGCCTGCGTTAATACTTGAAACTTTTGAACGATACGTCTTGCCACACCGGGCGACATAGGTGCTCCTCCACTTTGCACCTGTTCTATGGATTGCAGGATGGTTTCAGGGTCTGTGTTTTTAAGCAGGTATCCATTGGCTCCGGCACAGATAGCATTAAACACATTATCATCATCATCAAAAACCGTGAACATGAGTATAGGCAATTCTCTATATACTTTTCTAATTTCTTTCACGGCCTCAATACCATTATACACCCCCATATCAATATCCATGATGATCACATCCGGATCTGTTTTTTCAATATTCTTGAGCAGGTTGTTGGTATGCTGGAACGATCCTGCCACTTCTATATTGGCGTCATCATCCGTCATCAGTTTAAATGCCTGAAGAATAGAACGACTGTCGTCAAAGATGCAAATGCGTAAACTCATAGTTGGGTTATATTACAGTTCAAATGTAGGATGCTCGTGTATGAATAGCTATCACCTTTTATGGGGAGTATCAAAATCAAGTTTTATGGTTGTACCGGTGCCCGGAGCAGATTTCAGCGAATACTGAGCCCCCAGTTGATGAGCCCGCACTTTCATATTCAATAAACCATTTCCATGCTGTGCCTGTTCTATATCAAATCCATTCCCATCATCTTTAATGATGATATGTTTACGCTCTACCAACAGCTCTACATTTTTACATTGAGCATATTTAGCCGCATTGGTAATAGCCTCTTTACAGATAAGGTACAAATGTTTACGTTGTTCAATATCCAAGAGGGTATTCATTTCATCATCTTTGTAATAAAAGTAAAAGGTAATATTCCGTTCTGAAAACAACTTACGGGCATGATCCTCGATGCGTGAAAACAAAGCCTTGAGCTGATCATTATTAGGATTGATAAACCAAACAATATCATTCATGTTACCAATAGCTTCGCGAGCTGTATTGCCTGTCTGAGAAATAATATGATTGGCATCTTCATACTTTTCAAGTTTCAGTTTGGTGAGTGCGGCCTGCGTAAAAAAGGAAATACTGGTTAATGTTGCTCCAATATCATCATGTAAATCGCGGGCAATGTGATTGCGGACTTCTTCCAGTCGTTGTATACGTTTTGATTTAGTATAGGTTATCACAAACAGGGTAACCGAAATCACAAACAGAGCAACTGATAAGAAAAGCACCATTTACAATAATATAAAAAATGTACCTACATTTGAGTATCCCCCTATTTGGGGATGTATAGTTAAACCCAACTATCTACTTTTGAACCAATGGAATTATCACAAGCCAAGGCCTATATTATTAAACGATTGGAAAAGGAATTGCATAGCAACTTATCTTATCATAGCCTTCATCACGTATTGGATGTAGAGGAAGCTGCTCTTCGATTAGCCGATGCCGAAGGCATTTCGGCATATGAGAAAGACTTATTATTAACAGCTGTTGTATTTCATGATTCGGGGTTTATTTATCAGACCAAAAATCATGAAGAACGGGGGTGTGCTATTGTTCGCGAAGTATTGCCACAGTTTAACTACACCACAGAAGAAATTGAACGCATCTGTGGGATGATCATGGCAACCCAAATTCCTCAAAATCCTCAAAATCTTCTTGAGCAAATTATTTGTGATGCCGATCTTGATTACCTTGGAAGGGATGACTTCTGGGAGATCGGAAATCACCTGTATCAGGAGCTTTCGGTATACGGCATCCTTAGCAATGAAAAGGAATGGAACACCCTTCAACTAAAGTTTTTGAACTCTCATCATTACTTTACACAATCGGCTATTGAGTTAAGACAATCAACCAAAGAAGATCATTTGAAAAAAATTGAGGAAATTGTCCAATCCTATTAATATATTAGCGGGCATGGAAAATAATAACATTGTACTTGTACCTACCGATTTTACTAATGTTGCCGAATGCGCCATCAACCACGCTTGTATGCTGGCCAAGCAAAATAAGAATGAAGTCACCCTACTCCATATACTAAGTAAAAATAACAAAGAGGAAAATAGCCTCACCACCCAACTGCAAAGCCAATGTGACTACTTTGGTGGAAAATATGGTGTGAAGGTAAATCCCCTTCTTAAAGAAGGCAGCATTTTTACCACTATAGGTGAAGTTGCCGATGAACTCAAAGCATCGTTGGTAGTAATGGGAACGCATGGTGTTGTGGGTATGCAAAAACTGACCGGAGCCTGGGCCATTAAAGTAATTGAATCGAGTAATGTACCGGTGATTGTGGTAAAAAGCAAAATGCCGCAGTTGGAAGGATATAAAAAAATTGTACTGCCTGTTGATTATTCGGTAGAAACCAAACAAAAGACCATGCAAACCTTAAACATGGCAAAAATGTTTGATGCAACGGTATACCTATATAAGCAAAAAGGTATTGATGATATTCATCAAAGTAAAATTGACCTGAATGCCCAGTTTATCAAACGGTATTTAAAAGAACAGGATATTCCGTTTTTGGAAGAACAACAAGCAAAGGCAACTGTTGATTTCGACAAAGATTTTATTCAATATGCTAAAGACGTAGAGGCAAACCTCATTATCATTCTCACTACAAAAGAAAAAGAACTGATTGAGTTTGTGCTGGGTCCCGTAGAACAAAAGGTGATCAACAACAAGGAAGAAATTCCGGTAATGTGCATTCACCCCTTGCAAAACCTATACAAAACGGAACGATTAGCATCGATGATCAATTTATCATTTTAAGAAAAAAGAAGGGCCGCTTCGCTGAGAGAAGTGAGACCGCTTTACTCAAAGAAGAAAGATAGAATATAAAATAGCCCGGAGTAACCTTCGGGCTATTTTTGTATTAAAGTAGATTCTGCATTACTGCCCTCCTCCCAGGAGGGCGAAAACAATAGCGAAGCAATTGTTTTGGGTGGTATGTCCCGCAAGACAATTCACTTCCTTTTCAATCCAAAATAAGAAAGACAGTTGCCTATCGGGAAGATGTCAACCAGCAAGACGCGAGCTAATAATTTCCCACAGATACCGCTAATCTTTTCTGCAATAATCTTAATTACAGCATAACACCGAGATTCCCTCTTCGTTAACAAGAAAATTTTCTTTATCACTGTATCCAAACATCTGATCGTTTGGTGATAAATTGGCCATCAGGCTCATGATACCGATATTGTGTTTCACCGCAAAATTGATGGTTTGTCTGGAGTATCCAACCGATACTACTTCTATGTCTTCCAATACTGCCGTATATGGAATCTGTTGTTCCGTGAAATATTTCTTTGCATCCTCCTCATTCTGAATCAGAATTTTCTGAAAATCATTTCCCGGTCTGTCAATGCGGTAAATAATAATGTTTGCCCCAAATGCCTTGGCCAATGCAGCCGTTTGATGTGTTTTGAGCATAAAATCGGGGTGCGGACCAATGGGTAACAAAATAGATTTTTCCTGAGTAAGATCAATTCCCTTATTTTCATGAACAACCAAACATGGGAATGGAATAGCCTGCACCAGCTTAAGAATTTGTGCGCCAAATAAATACTGGTACATTCCTTTTACACCATGTGTACAAACCATCACCAAATCAGGATTGATTTTGCGTAAGGCATCTTCGGCTGCCTGAATCAGACTTCCTACTACTACCATTTTACCAACCGTAACCTCTCCATCGTATTTGGATATAAAAGTATCCAGCTCCTCTTCGGCATGTTTTACTTTTTCGGGTGACGATACAATATGTAAACCTGTAACAAGGGCATGTGTATGCTTACTCAAGCTGATGGCCTGCTTCAGGGCTACTGCAGAACCACCAGTAAAATCAATTAACACAACAATGTTTTTCATAGTGATATTTTTAAATTGTCATTTACGGCCATCTGTCTCCATTGAGTGAGATGCAATTTGTTTCAACTCAAATGTAGGATGAGTTATTGGTTAGAAAAATACCTAATAAGGGGGAGGAAGAAATGAGTAAATGTGATGATTCGATAATGAGATAATGGAATTAGGAGATAAAGAAATTAAGGAGTAATGTCATGCTGCCAGCAGGAGAAGCGAAACCTCCAGAGGGCTTGATTCGGATTAGAATACCGAAGGGATTCAATATCTATTAACAAGCGTATAGATTATCATTAGCGCTATATATGACCCCAAACTCCATGATATATAATATCGCACATCCGGCATCCGGTATCCCGCATCTATCATCTATGAGCTATAACCCCTTCCACAAAATACATATCCACTTCACCTTTGTTTTTAGCATTAATTTTTCCCCGGTAATCGCAATTAAACTCTTCCTTAATTAATTCATATGTTGCAGCACTGATATTAATTTTTCCGGCTTCACTGCAACTCTCCATGCGGCTTGCCGTATTCACTGTATCACCCCAAATATCGTATGCAAATTTTTTGACACCCACAATACCTGCTACCACAGGTCCTGAATGAATACCAATCCTAACTGTAAACTTATTCGACTGCTGACTCATATACTCAACAATCTCTAATGCTGCTTTGGCAACACGCTGAGCATGGTCGGGTGTTTCATGTGGCAAACCACAAACAGCTAAATAGGCATCACCAATGGTTTTAATTTTTTCCAAACCGTTTGCTTCAATGATAGAATCAAAAGCAGTAAAGTTTTTATGGATTTCAGTTACCAGTTCTGTTGGCGACATTTGTTCACTAAGCCCGGTAAAATTCACAAAATCCGTAAACAACACGGTTACATGGTTGTATTGTTTAGCTACTGCACCTCCTGTTTGTTTTAACTCATCAGCAATCTCCGATGGAATGATATTCAATAACAAGTGATCACTTTTAAGCTTTTCCCTTTTTACCGCATTTCTTTGTATAACCACCGTGCATAATAACACCGACAATAGAATGGTTCCGATAATTAACCCGTTTCTTTGGTTTGTTCTATTTTCATTTTGGTTGTTTAAGGCATAAATTTGTTGTTCTTTAATTTCGGTTTCATACTTGGTTTGCATCTCTACGATACTATTCATCTTATCCTCATTTAAAATAGAATCATTCAGTTGATTCGAAAGCAACTGGTAATGATATGCCTGCTGAAAATTTTTCTTTAATACATATGCATCCGCGAGATATTGATAGCTCAGGAGAATATGTCTTTTATCATCGATTTCCCTTGAAATGGACAGTGATCTGTTGAAATAATAAATCGCACTATCAGGCATCTTCATGTTGTTATACATTGTGCCGATGTTAAAACAAGTATTTCCTTCATCATAGCGCATACCCAACTTTACATATGCATTGAGCCCTTTTTCAAAATAGGCAGTTGCTTCTTTATACATGGTGAGTGCCGAATAGCTCAAACCAATATTATTAAGATTGGAAGCGTACATTGTTTTGTCGCGTTCTGTATCTGTTAAAGTATTAACCTTTAGAAAATACCGGAGTGCCGTTTTATATTCTTCAATGTTAAAAAAGTAATTACCTAAGGCACTCGATGATTGAATATTAATGGCATTGGACTGCAATCCGGAAGCAATTTTATCTGCCTCCATCAAATATGTTTTAGCTTTTGCAAGATCATTATATTCAATACTAAGGTTCCCCAATTCAATATATGTTTCGGCTATTCCAATATCATCTTTGGCAAGCTGATTGATGCGCAATGCATCAAACAATATTGCATATGCCGAGTCATATTTAGCTGTTGATACATAAACATAACTCATCGCGATACACGTAGAGGTCACCTCTTTAGGATTTTTCAGTTCTTTTCGGATACCATATGCCTCTTTAAAATAAATAAGCGCTGTATCTCCAACACCTAAATTAAAGTATGCACTTCCAATACGCATGCACGCTGCCGATACCCCTTTGGAAAAACCGATAGCCTGAGATAGAACATAGGCCTTCCTGCCCAATTCCATTTCCAGTTCACAATTGGCCAGCTTTTCACACTCACCTGCCTGCGCAATCAACGCATTGATAAATGTTGTATCAGCAGAAGATGCAAAAGCCTGGCGAGTGAACGCCAGGCTGATGACTAATGTGATTACTATTAAAATGCGCATGGGTTGTTTCTCTTCAGGTGGTAATTATAATGATTCGGCTTCCTGGTAGTATTGTCCAAAATTAGGTCCCTGATCATTTCCCTCAAAAGCATCCGTAGTATATTGTTGATTGATGGCTTCAATACTTCCAATAATGGTGGTAAAGGCGGGTATCGGGTCGGGAGCAGGTATTCCCCTGTTTACTGCAGGTGAGTCGTTCCAATACCACCAGTTGCAAATAATCTGACTACCGTTTGAACTCCCGGGATCGCTAACACTGGCATTGGGTTTATACATCAATGGCCATACAGCGCCAACTGACTGTGGAATGCAGGCCCACAGAACAATAAAATACTGAGAAGGTTGTGTGCAACTATTGATAATCGCATTCCAACAGTTAAGACCTTCCGGGTTTCCGGTTGGCACATAGTTGATCAATTGAAGTGAAGCAGGATCGGACGCACCTCCATCACCATGAACCGTTCTGATCGTAGAAACCGTTCCGTGTTTCACAATCGTTTTGCTACCGTTATCGCTTATGAGATTAATGTTCACGACCATATTCATTTGAATATTGGCCGAAAGCGCTGCCTGATCTGTGTAAATCGGTAGCAAAAATGTTTTATAGGCTCCGTTGGGATTATATAGCGATTCCGGAATAGTATACCCTACAGTAAAAGTGTTGCTGTCCTCATTATAGGTAATAGGGTTGTTGTTTTGAGGAGTCGAATTGTCGAGAACATAGCTCCATCCACCTTGTGTGTCGGCCGGTAGATCAACCATTCCGGTATAATAATTATACATCTTACCTGTTGGATCGGTAAGTGTAAAGCAAATTAAGCTTACCTGGCAGTCAGGAAAGTTTGGATCATTTGTACGTTGGTCTGACATAATTTTGTTTGTTTAAATTGTTAAGATATGAGTAGATTATCTGTATCAAAAATACCATTCGTTCAAAAGATAACTATCCCCAATTAAGGGGATTAGGCTAACACAAAGTACATATCCACTTCACCTTTGTTTTTGGCAATGATCTTCCCGCGATACTCACAGGTAAATTCATCCTTCACCAGTTTATATGTTGCTCCGCTGATATTAATGCGACCCGCTTCACTTCCACTTTCCATACGGCTTGCCATGTTCACTGTATCACCCCAAATATCATAAGCGAATTTTTTCACCCCAACAATTCCTGCAACCACTGCTCCGGAGTTAATTCCAACTCTTACTTTGAACTTGCTATTTTCCATATATGCACAAATTTCCTGAGCGGCCCTGATCACACGTTGAGCATGATCGGCTGATTCATTAGGCAGACCACACACTGCTAAATACGCATCACCAATCGTTTTTATTTTTTCCAATCCATTCTTTTCAATAATGGTATCAAACGCTGTAAAATTTTTATGTATTTCGGCCACGAGTTCTTTTGGTGAAAGTTGTTCCGAGATTTTGGTGAATCCAACAAAATCAGTGAACAATACCGTTACATGATTGTATTGTTTGGCAATAGTTTCGCCCGTTTGTTTTAGCTCTTCAGCAACTTCTTCAGGCAAAATATTATGCAACAATGTATCCGACTTTTGCTTCTCAACCGAAAGCTGGTGTGTCCGCTCCATTACTTTTTGCTCCAGGTTTTTATTGGCGCCTGTTAATTCAATGGATAATACCTCGATGGTTCCGAATGCCTTTGAAAATCGTGAAGCCAGGATAAAGGATTGGGCTAATACCGTTACAAAAAAGCCAAACGAAATAAGATAAGGTGAATGTATAATCATATTCGAACTCAAAATATCGTTCACTACACACAGTGTCAAAAAAGCCAATCCAATCAAAAGAGGAATAGACCCCTGCCGCTTGCGTATCACTGTTTTGGGTAGTATAATCCCAAACTGATAAATACACTGGAGAATAAGAAAGCATTGAAAATAAACAAGACAGGAAGTGTAAAAAAGAGTGGGTGATACAAGTACAATTAACATATTTAGACTATTAACCCAAGTAATAAAACGTAGCATTTTCTTAGGAAAATCCTCTGGAAATACATGGTACAAGAAGAGTGCATAGAGCGATCCGGAAACACACAATTGAAGGTACTCTAACCTCAACCCGAATTGAACATCCAAATGAGGAAGCAGAACATAAAGATAACGTTCACCGGCTATCAGTGATCGCAACATCAGTGCAAGGCAAGTCAACGCAAACCACAATGCTGCTTTCTCGCTGTTTCTGAAAAGATAGATCCCCATATTATAGACAAAGAGAATAAACATGACTCCAATGAGAAACAAGTCATAAAATTTAACCAGATCGTAGGTATTGGCTATTTGTTCATCGGTTCCAATGGTAAGGTAATCCCACAAGCCACCGGTAGCATGAAAATTATTGGCAACCTGCACCACAATTTCAACCTCTGTTGAATCGGAATGAAAATTCCTTGTAAGTGGTAGTGACTGAGGCTTCATTTCGGCCAGATTAGTTGACACCAAACCATTTTCTGCAATTTGTTCACCTCCAACCCAAAGTTTGTATGATGAGGCCGCTCCAAAAACCTTTAAACCTAATTCGCGATACGGGTGATTGAGTTTAATACGCAAACGATAGGTACCATATCCATAACCTGGATGCTCCCGATCTTTATTCAATTCATTCCAGATACCCGGCACTTGCAGTAATTCCGGATCAGGATGTGCTTGTTTAAAATCCTGGGAAGTAAGCAAACGGTTATTATAAAATTCCCAGTCGCCATCCAAACTCACATTTCCATCAGTTTGTAAATCCCATGATGTTAAATCAAGTATTCCCCGTTCAACAACTGGAGGATTACGCTTTATTTGTGAACAGGAATAAAGAGAAAGTAGCAGGAAGAAAACAAGAACGTTTCTGAGTGTTTGCATTGGGCTATAGTTAGGTTGATTTCGGTATTCAATGATACTAGAAACATTTGTTGTTCATATCCCCCATTCAGGGGAGAAGGAGTGAGTGAATGAGTAAATGTGCAGATAAGATGATAAAATTAGGGGAATCCCTACGGGATTCAATATTTATTAACAAGCATACAGATTATTATCAGTTCCATATATGACCCCAAATCTATATACAATTGACTGGTATCCGGTATCCCGCATCTGTGATCCATGAACCGTAAACTATCATCCCTCCACAAAATACATATCAATCTCCCCCTTGTTCTTAGCTTCGATTTTTCCCCTATGCACACAATTGAATTCACGTTTCACCAGCTCATAAGTAGAGCCGCTGATATTGATCTTTCCTGTTTCACTGTTTTGTTCCATGCGTGCAGCAGTATTCACCGCATCACCCCAAATATCATAGGCATACTTTTTAACTCCCACAATTCCGGCCACAACATCTCCTGAGTGAATACCCATACGAATCTGAAATGTACTTCCTGAATGCTCCATATAGTTCAGAATATCCAATGCTGCTTTAACCACTCGTTGCGCGTGGTCAGGCATCTCATTGGGCAAACCGCATACGGCCATGTAGGCATCTCCTATGGTTTTTATTTTTTCCAGCCCATGTTTTTCGATGATGGCATCAAACGCAGTAAAGTTCCGGTGTATTTCCTGAACCAGTTCTGTTGGTGTCATACGTTCACTTAATCCGGTAAAATTCACAAAGTCAGTGAACAATACACTTACATGGTTATATTGTTTGGCTTCGGCACTGCCTGTATTTTTAAGCTCTTCAGCCACTCCTTCAGGCAGAATATTCAACAGTAACTCATCACTTTTGTGTTTTTCAAGTGTGAGCTGGGCTGTTCGTTCGGCAACCATATTTTCCAACTGTGCTTTCTGGTTTTCCAGGATATGTTTCTTTTCCTGTTCTTGCTGGATGCTTGTTTCCGAAAGTTCCTTTACATGTTGCAGCTGAGAGGTTAGGTCTTTATTTAATTTGGCAAACATCCAAGCCTGATATACCGACATGGTTATAGGAATACACACAATATCCAGTAATAAAACAATGGCGAGTATTGCACCTAATATACTATTGCTAGTATTAAACTCCAGCCCTTTCATAACTATGGAAAGAAGTACTACACAAAATAATGATACCATGAAAAATCCGAAGCCAACCCCTAAGATTACAGCGCCCTTTATTTTTTTGATGATTGCTCTTAACAGGCATATGATACTGTATACGGCAACATAACCCAGCATCACAAAAAGTACTACACCCATTTCGAGTGCTTTTGTATAATACACAACCAGTGTCCCTGCACTCAGTAAAAAGGCAATTATCGTCCACCATCTTCCTTTGTTGTTAAACAGGATATGAATAAAAAGTACAAAAGCCGAGCATGCTACACTTGCAAAAACAACTATGGAGTCCTTTAGACTGTCATTGAAATCGGGATCACTTGTGAATAGAGCCCAAAAGTTGGCAAACCATATCCCGGATATACAAAACATGAATATGCTAAACCACAGATTGGATACATTTTGCTTGTAGTATAAGAAAAACAGGAAATGTAAAAAACTTAACGTAAAAAAAACCACAAACAAAATGATCAGGAACACCGTTATAACCACATCATTCACTCTCTTTTGCTCAATGGTAGTATCCGCTGGCGACATCTCAACAGAAAAGCCGGCATATTGATTATCACGAAAAGTATATCGTGCATATCGGATTGCTAATACATGTTCACCAACAGAATCCATAAAGATAATTATTGGAACATTTTGCGGGTTGTAGTACTCCGTACTATCTTTTCCTTTTATTACACCATAACTTTTAATCTTTTTGCCATCAAGGTATATCTCCGAAGCCCCTTTTTGTCTCACCGAAAAGGCAATAGGTTTATGAACCAGTGAAGAGTCAATGTTAAACCGTAATCTGAACCAACCTATTCCCTTGAAGTTATTGGAATCAATTTGTCCAGAACGAATATACTTCCAGCTACTATCATTATAAGCAGGAACCGCCACAGCCGAATCATCAACCAATGAATACTTCCACCATGCACGATCAAAAGCTGAATATAAACTATCGGCCGTTAATAAAATCTTCAAACTATCCTTTTGAGCATGAACACTCAGGCATAGACACAATCCAAAAATTATACTAAAAATTCTTTTCATAAGCTTTTTAACAACTAATTATACTACACACTTTTATTCATCTGCTCTTTGCGAAACAATTTCCTTATCTGCGTTTGCTCATCCTTTATTGTTCTTCCAAAAGTAAAGGAATACATAAAACTACCGCCACCCCAAATAAGGGGATATTATTTCACCTGTTTAAATAACCTCAGGCAGGTTAAGATGGCTCGACAAAATACATGTCTATTTCGC
>JAZKGH010000068.1:719-7699 GCA_040386055.1 Bacteroidota bacterium | reverse complement strand
TAACCATAACGGTGATGTAAATGTGGGAGGTCCTTCTCCTGCTGATGGTAACACCATTGGTTCTTCATCTGCAACAGGAGCCATTACCCTTGCGAGTGCAGGTGCCGGTGTAACTCCGTCACATCTGATTATAGCGGCTCCAAATGGTCCAGGAAGTGGAAACAGCTCTACCAATTTACTTATTCAGAATAACAAAATCGGTGGTATTACACTAACCGGAAACGGTAACGCCTTTAGCGGAATATACATCGGATCCGGTTTTACCACTACCGTTTCAGATAATTTAATTGGAAGTAACACCGTTCAAAACAGCATTTTTGCAAGTAACACAGGAACCAATATTCAATTTGTAAGAGGAATAAGTGTTCCGGCTTCTACTGCTGTATTAACGATAACCAACAATACAATTGCTAACTTAAGCAACAATGGTACTTCAACAACCGGAGGAACAAATGGAACCAGTTCAAATCTTTCCCAAACACAAGGTATCTATCTCATTGGAACATCAACAGTAGGACCAATTGTAACAGGTAATACTATTAAGAACTTAGCAGGTGCATCAGCATTGACATCCGTTGGAACGGCTTCTACTGTTACAGGTATTGCTGTAGCTAACACGGCTGCTTTAACTGCTGCCGTTATTTCCAACAACAAAGTTGATTCATTGATAGCTACCGCGACAAGTACAACTGCTGCAATTTCTCCTACGGGTATTACTTATACAGGACCAACAGCTATAGTGAATACGGTTTCAAAAAACTATGTAAACAACGTAGATGTTACTGCCGTAAATACCGGAGCTTTGGTAAAAGGTATTGAAGTTATTGGTGGTGCTCTAAATGTAGTTAACAATATGGTACGTTTGGGATTACATGCTGATGGTACCGATTTAAATACAGCATTGGTTATTACCGGAATTTTGAAATCAGGATCGGGCAACAACAAATTCTATCATAACACAGTGTATATTGACGGATCAGGGGTGGGAACAACTGCAAAAAATACGGCTGCATTCCAACGTACAACTACCGGTGTTGACGACATTCGTAACAACATTTTTGTAAACAACCGTTCAAACGCAACTACAGGTGGTAAGCATTATCAAATACTTATTAATGCTAATACAACTGTAACCGTAAACAACAATATTTATCAGGGAACCGGAACCGGAGCAATATTCGGCTCACTAAATGGTGGTACAAATGATGTTACTGCTTACACAGCAGGATGGCTTATATCTGATGCAAACAGTATTGCGGGTAATCCTCAATTCATCAGTGCAACAGGAGCGAGTTCAACAGCCAATTTACATATTCATGCAACTAACCCTACTCCTGTAGAGGCAAGTGGTGTTCCAATTGCATTGGTAACCGATGATTATGACGGACAATCAAGAAGCAGCAATACCCCTGTTGATATTGGAGCCGATGGCGGTAATTTTGTTCAATCAGATTTGGTAGGACCGACTATTGGTGCGTTTGTTGTTAGTAATACTTCATCAACAGCTAACAGAGTAATATCTATTGGTTTATCAGACAACACCGGAGTTGCCACAGGTGGTAGTGCTCCACGCATATACTACTACAAGAGTTCAGGAGGAATTGCAGGAAGTTACTTCTCATCTGCAGCAACATTAACTTCAGGTAATGCCCAAAGCGGACAATGGAATTTCACCATTATAGCAGCCGACATGGGTGGACTTACTTTAAATGATTCGGTGTATTATTATGTTGCAGCACAAGATGCCTCAACAGGAACTTTCCTTTCATCCGTGCCAGCCGGAGCAACAAGTGGTGGAACAACTCCTCCTCCTGCCTTGCTTTCTTATAAAATTGTTCAAGGCTATACCGGAAACTACAATATTGGTGTTGGTCAAACTTTCACTTCTTTAACAGCAACAGGTGGAATTTTTGATTCTATCAATAAAGGATCTTTATCGGGAGATGTTACTCTAACCGTTACAAGTGATTTGCTGTTGGAAGATGGAACAGTGGCCTTATCTCAGTGGGCCGAAAGTGGAACCGGAAATTACAAAGTAACTATTGTTCCAAATTCAGCAACGGAAAGACTCATTGCAGGAAATGCTTCAACAGCAGGATCAGGACTTATCCGATTTGATGGAGCCGACAGGGTAAAAATTGATGGTCGTTTCGCAGGAAGTGGTCGTTACTTACGTTTTAGAAACAGAGCACAAGCCGGAACTACTTTTACATTCCTCAATGATGCTCACCGTGATACCCTTACATATTGTTTCATTGAAGGTGTAAACAATACTTCAGGGGTTATTTCATTCAGTACAACAGCACTTACAACCGGATCGGGTAATGACTCAAATGGTGTAAATAACTGTTTTATTGGTGACACATTAGGATCCGTTGCTACCAGCAACAGACCTACCACTATCATCAATTCTAGTGGAACTGCAAATTTTGAGAATAGCGATAACAGTATTGTAAACAACAATATTTACAACTACACCACCAACGGTATCTCTGTTTCGGCAACAGGAAATGGCAGTAACTGGAATATTATCGGAAATAGCTTTTACAACAATATGGCTACTCCTCCGGCAATTGGTCAAACCAATATCAATTTTATACCGGGCGTATTCTCTGTAAATAATAAAATAACGGGAAACTACATTGGCGGAAACACTGCATTATGCGGAGGAACGGCATTTACCAATACAGGAAACATGACATGGAAAGGTATTTCGCTGAATGCAGGAACGGCCGATTCGAGCTATATTCAAAACAATACCATTCAGAATATTAGTTTCACCGGAACCGGTTCGGGAGTATTCACAGGTATTGAAATATTGGGCGGATTGACAAGCATCAATGGAAATACTCTTGGACACAGTACATCCACTAATAGTATTCAAACATCATTGCTTGGTACAATCATTGGAATATGGGTAAACGGAACCACTCCAATTACTCAAATTTATAATAACCTTATTGGCAATATCACTTCTACCGGAACAACCAACGCTATTGGAATAAATGGTATCAGAATAGGTGCAGCCAATACTAATTTCCCATTGGGTATTCGTAACAATACTATTAAATTCTTAACGGGAGCTACCACAACTGTAAGCACAAGTACATCAGCAATGGTGGGTATTTTGTCAACGTATGCAGGTATTCAACAGAATATTTCTAATAACACGGTGAACAACTTAACCAATAGCGGAGCAGCCGCAACTTCAGTGGTAGGTATCAATATATCCAATACGCTTGCAACAGGAATAGTATCTTCTAACCTTGTGTATGGTTTGAATAATACATCAAACAACAATACCGCTCAAATTGCAGGTATTCACCTTGATGCTTCCAATGCAATGACAATAGTAAATAATATGGTATCTCTTGGATCCAACGTAGATTCATCAACAATCATCACAGGTATCATGGATAAATCGGCAAGTACCATTAACCAGATTTACTATAATACTGTTCTAATTTCAGGAGTTGCTCTTAGTCCTAGTGCAACATTGAGCCAGGCTTATCGCAGAACCACAACTTCAGGAACCATTGTTAGAAACAATATTTTCAAGAACACACGTACAGGAGGAACTGCAAATTACGCAACAGCAAATACCAACTCAACACCTGCTACAGGATGGGTTGCCAACAACAATGTTTTCAGTGCTGTAAATGCAGGCCAAATAGGTTTGTGGTATACCACACCTACAACGTTGGCCGTATGGAAAACGACTACACTGTTTGACTCTAACTCTGTAGTATATGCAGCTAATTTCGCCTCAACTTCTGATTTACATCTTGCAGGTACATCAATAGGACATATTGCATTATTAGGCAAACCTATCGCAGGATTCACTACCGATTATGACGGACAAACCAGAAATGTTTCATTCCCTTATGTAGGTGCTGATGAAAATACTGCCAGTCCGTTACCTGTTAAATTATCTTCATTTACTGCAACTGCTCACGCTAATGATGTACTTGTAGCATGGGCAACCGCCAGCGAAAGCAACAATCAAGGTTTTGATGTAGAACGTTCGGTAGATGGAAAATCATTTGAAACAATCGGCTTTGTAAAAGGAACAGGCAACAGTAACAAAACAACAAACTATGGCTTAACTGATGCTGATGCATTTTCACTTACGAACAGCTCAGTGCTATATTACCGACTAAGACAAGTTGATTATGATGGTAAGGTTTCTGTATCTGAAATGGTTGCGGTAAGTCAACAAACTATAGATGAACACCAGCTGAGCATCTATCCTAATCCTGTTGGTAGCACTTGTACTGTTTCGTTTACTGCAACAGCAACATCTAATGTATCTATTTCAGTAACGGATATACAAGGAAGAGTTGTAACAACACAAACTGTTACTGCACTTAAAGGTATCAATCATACCAATCTGGATTCTGTGAACAAACTACAATCCGGAGTATACTTTGTTAAAGTGAGCATCAATGGCGATACTCAAGTCATCAAACTGATCAAACAATAACTGGTATTATCTTACTAAAAAAGCCTCTCTGCTTTCAGCAGAGAGGCTTTTTTGTTAAATTGACCTCCACAAATAGTACACTTACCTATACCTGATGAACATCTTGATTTACAATGTCAATATTCAATACATTTGTTATATGAACAAAGTACTAGGAATCATTCTTATTGCTACCATTCTTTTCGGTTGCAAGAGCAAGGTTGAAAAAATACACGCCACTGCCGAAGACATCACCGAATCAGTATATGCTTCGGGTACCATCAAAAGTGTTAATCAGTATCAGGTATTTGCCACCGTTAATGGCATTGTTCAGGAAATATATGTACAAGAAGGTGATACCGTAAATGAAGGCACTCCACTCCTGTTACTTTCCAACGAAGCCTCTAAACTCAATAAGCAGAATGCTGAATTAACCGCTGCCCATACTGATTACAATGCCAATCAAAACAAACTTAACGAACTAAAAGTAACCATCGATTTTGCCCGTATCAAATTGCAAAACGATTCTCTTCAGTACTCTCGTCAACAAAGTTTGTGGAATCAACAGGTAGGCTCACAAATAGAATTGGAACAACGTCTACTCGCTTTTCAAAATTCAAAAACAGCTTATCAATCGGCATTGCTAAAGTATGATGAACTGCAGAAACAACTCCGTTTTGTCTCGCAACAATCCAAAAAGAACTTACAAATTTCGAAAAAACAAGAAAGCGATTTTACGGTTAAAAGTGAAATCAATGGACGTGTTTACAGTCTTTTAAAAGAAAAAGGGGAAATGGTAAGTGTACAAACACCATTGGCAGTGCTGGGTGATGCAAACATATTCAAACTTGAATTGCAGGTAGATGAATATGACATCGTGCGGGTACAAAAAGGCCAACAGGTATTGATTACACTTGATAGTTATAAAGGAAAAGTATTTGAAGCCAGAGTCTCCAAAATAAATCCCATCATGAATGAGCGCACCAAAACGTTCACCATTGAAGCTGATTTTATAAACGCTCCACAAGAATTATTTCCCAATCTTACCGTTGAAGCTAACATTGTATTGCAAACCAAAAAAAATGTGCTCACGTTACCACGCCATGTTGTAAATAATGATGGTACAGTAACAAAAAGCAATGGCGATAAAGTAACCGTGCAAACAGGACTTAAGGATTACCAGAAAATTGAAATCATAAGTGGCATCAGTGCCGATGATGAATTAATTGTTCCTGCTAAATGAACACCAAGCTGATCATAAGCATTGCAAAATCCCTCCTGCTGGCACGGTGGCGTCAAACAATGATTGCGGCTATCGGTGTCACTTTTGGTATCACTATGTTTATTACCTTACTCAGTTTTATGAGCGGATTAAATGACATGCTGGACAATCTCATTTTAAACAGGACACCGCATATTAAACTTTACAATGAAATTAAAGCCAGTAAGGTACAACCCATTCATCTGGCCAAAGAATATGCAAACGGCTATGCATTTATACACTCCATCAAACCTAACAACAGTCGGCTCGAAATATATAATAACGGAGCCATCAGCCGGGCTTTAAAAAATGATCCGAGGGTAAAAGGTATTGCGCCAAAGATTACAGCACAGGTATTTTACAATGTTGGATCTACAGATATCACGGGAGTCATTAACGGGATTGATGTTGAAGCCGAAAATAGATTGTTTTTTTTCAGTGATTATGTAACAACCGGAAAATATATTGATCTCATCAACGTGCCGAATAGTATTATACTAGGTAAAGCTGCTGCTGATAAAATGCTTGCCAATATTGGGGATGTGGTACAAATCACTACCGCAAAAGGAAATATTGTGCAGCTCAAAGTCGTAGGTTATTTCCAATCGGGATTGCAGGATATTGATAAAGTACAGAGTTATACATCGCTCGCAACTGCGCAAAAACTTCTGGGAAAACCTCATAATTATGTAACCGATATTCAGGTAAAATTAAACAACATGGCACTCGCACCTAAAATGGCCAAAGAGTGCGCTGCTCTCTTTGGTTGTGATGCCGAAGACATTCAAACAGCCAACTCCCAATTTGACACCGGAACGAATATTCGCGCGCTTATATCTTATGCCGTTGGTATTACCTTACTAATTGTGGCAGGGTTTGGTATTTACAATATCCTAAACATGATGATTTATGAAAAAATGGATTCTATTGCCATCCTCAAAGCAACCGGTTTTGCAGGATACGATGTAAAACGTATTTTTATCACCATTGCCTTAACCATCGGATTTGTTGGTGGAATGCTCGGATTGATCCTTGGTTTTTTATTATCAGCTACTATAGATCATATTCCTTTTAACACAGCCGCATTACCTACGATTACAACATATCCCATAAACTACAATCCTAAATTTTATATGATTGGCGGCCTCTTTTCACTCATTACAACATACTTTGCCGGACTCTTCCCCGCTCGTAAGGCCAGCAAGATAGATCCGGTTGTTATCATCAGAGGAAAATAAAATGGAAACGATTTTAGAG
>JAZKGH010000068.1:0-669 GCA_040386055.1 Bacteroidota bacterium | reverse complement strand
TTAACAAGAGTTTTCACGACCCGGTAACAGTACCTATTCTGAAAGACATTTCCTTTTCCATTAACAAGGGAGAATTCGTTTCCATTATCGGCAAATCAGGTTGCGGAAAATCTACGTTGTTATATATCCTATCAACCATGGATACCGACTATGAAGGTGAGTTATTGATAGATGGGCAGTTGATGCGGGACAAAAAAGAAAAACAACTTGCTGCTGTGCGTAATCAAAAAATCGGATTTGTTTTTCAGTTCCATTACTTGCTTAATGAATTTTCGGTACTGCGTAATGTGATGATGCCCGGACTCAAACTTGGTAAATATTCAGAAAAAGAAGTAGAACACCGTGCCATGGAAAAACTAAAAATGTTAGGCATCGAAAATGAAGCGCTGAAAGGAGCCAATCAATTATCTGGCGGACAAAAGCAACGTGTAGCTATTGCCCGTGCCCTCATTAACGATCCCCTTATCATTATGGGTGATGAACCTACGGGAAATCTCGATAAAAAAAACAGCACTATTGTATTCGATATTTTTAAAGAGCTTGCTGAAGTATACAACCAAACCCTGCTCATTGTAACACACGATAACGAATTTGCTAAAAGTACGCACCGTATCATCGAAATGGAAGACGGGCGTATTATTAAGATGTGAGTTGGTTATTGGTTGATTG
>JAZKGH010000067.1:0-4058 GCA_040386055.1 Bacteroidota bacterium | reverse complement strand
TTCTGTCGCTGGGAAATTTATACACCCTGCAAAAAAATGATTCGTTGCACAATATCTCTTTGAAACCTTTGGTGAAAGAGCCTTTTCATACTCAACAAGAAGTAGATTCGGTTAAACAACTGATTGCCCGGTTACCTTTTTATGAGGGTTTACTCTATAACCCGGAAACCAATGTTACCTTACTTGCTATTACTCTTAACAAGCAAAAACTGGATTCAAAAGACCGTATTGCATTGGTGCGTGAAATTGAAAAGGTATGTACCGCATTTGGCGACAGTCACCAAACAGAAATGCACTTCTCGGGATTGCCTTATGTACGCACTGTATACTCATCAAAGGTGGCCGATGAAATTCTGATATTCACCTATCTCTCTATTATCATAACGGCACTGTTCATATTTATTTTCTTTCGTTTTTTATCGGCTGTAGTATTCTCGCTGGTTGTAGTCGTTATATCGGTGCTCTTTACTTCCGCATCCATTCATTTATTCGGATATAAAGTTACATTGCTTACCGGTATCTTACCTCCGTTAATGGTAATCATTGGTATTCAAAATTGTATTTACCTGCTCAATGTGTACCATCAGGAATTCAGAACCCATGGGAATAAAATGTTGGCCATTATCCGACTCATTTCTAAAAACGGATTACCCCTTTTTTTAACCAATATCACCACTGCAGTAGGATTTTGTGTGTTTAGTTTTTCAGGAAGTGCCGTATTGGATCAGTTCTCTGTAATTTCTGGAATAAATATTATGTTGGTGTACATTGTTTCCCTTGTATTCATTCCGATTGTATACAGCTACCTGCCCCCGCCAAAATACAAACACACCAAACACCTTGATAGCACCGGCTTGAATAAGGCAATGAAGTGGTGCAATAAATTGGTTTACAGTTACCGTCCGTATATTTATATTGTCACCTTTATTATTTGTGCATTGTCGGTTTGGGGTTCCTTCAAAGTACAAAATTTGGGATATGTGGTAGATGATTTACCACACCACGATAAGGTTTATACCGATTTAAAATTCTTTGAAGCAAACCTAAAAGGCGTACTTCCGTATGAGATTCGGATTGATACCAAAAAAGACGGAGGGATTAAGGATTATGTGACCTTGCAAAAAATCAGTAAGCTGCAACGAGAACTGGCCGGTTATCCTGAGTTTTCAAAATCCCTAAGTATTGCCGACTTATTAAAATATGCCAACCAAGCATACCATGATGGCGACAAGCGGTATTATATTGTTCCGAATGTATTGGAGATAAGCGACATTCTATCTTATATCCCTGAAGGTAAAAATGGGCAGGTAAACATGATCAAATCCATGGTGGATAGCAATTTCCGTCAGGCACGCATCAGTATTCAGACGGCTGATATTGGCTCGGCCGCCATGAAACCATTGAATGAAAAAGTGCAAAAGCAAGTGGATGAAATATTTCCGAAAGATAAATACGATGTAAAACTAACCGGCACGAGTATCATTTTCCTGAAGGGAAACGATTACCTGGTGGAAAATTTATTGCAGAGTATGGTTTCGGCTTTGATCATCATTTCGTTGATGATGGCCTTCTTATTTTTTAGCTGGAAAATGGTATTGATATCGTTAATTCCGAACATTGTTCCATTACTGATGACACTAGGCATTATGGGATTCTTTGACATTCGCCTGAAACCGTCAACCATCATCATTTTTAGTATTGCCTATGGTATCGTGGTGGATTTTACCATTCATTTTTTAGCCAAATACCGCAATGCGCTTAAACGTAATAACTGGGACATGAGACTTGCCATTCCACAGAGCATAACAGAGGCCGGACCAAGTATCATTTATACAGCAGTAGCTTTGTTTTTCGGGTTCATTATTTTTGCAGCCTCAAACTTCGGAGGAACTGTTGCTCTAGGTGTTCTTACTTCTTTATCCCTGATATTCGGTATGCTTATGAATTTGCTGCTGTTGCCATCCTTGTTGCTTTCATTAGAGAAATCCATTAACAATAAAGAAGAATTTGGCAAAACCCTTGTGGAATTAGAGCCGGAGCCTACAGATGCGGATTAGGCAGGAAATTCGAATATTTAATTTCGAATTTCGAAAGAAAGGAAGAAAATTTAAACGGTAAAAACTTAAAGCAGAAGATGTAACACTGCGAGATTCCTGACAACCTTAATCTTACCTTAGGAATTCATGCAAAGACGTTTAACATTTACTTTGTAATTTGAGCTCCAAGCTTATACTAATCACAACCCTTTCATTTTTAGTTCCCAAACCCTATTTTCGCACTCCTTTTAGAAGAAATGAGTAAATGATCGAATGAGTAAATGAATGAATATCATTTACTCATTACAACCTTTACTCATTCACTCATTTTTTTATTACGACCGATGACAAAGTACAAAGAATATAAGAAGCTTGATTTTCCTGCATTTGAGGATGAGATATTGAAGTTTTGGGAAGAGAACAAGATTTTTCAAAAGAGTGTAAGCAACCGCGAAGGAGCTGAGTCTTTTGTGTTTTATGAAGGTCCGCCAAGTGCCAATGGAATGCCAGGTATTCACCACGTGATGGCGCGTACCGTGAAAGATATTTTTTGTCGTTACCAAACCTTAAACGGTAAACAGGTAAAGCGTAAAGCCGGATGGGATACACACGGTTTGCCTGTTGAATTGCAGGTAGAAAAAATGCTGGGCATTACCAAAGATGATATCGGTAAAAAGATCAGTGTAGAAGAATACAACGAAGCATGCCGCAAGGATGTAATGAAGTATACGGATATCTGGGATAAACTCACTAACCGTATGGGTTACTGGGTGGATTTGAGCGATCCGTATATCACTTACGAAAACAATTATATCGAAAGTTTATGGTGGCTATTGAAACAGTTGTATGATAAAAACTTATTGTACAAAGGTTACACTATCCAACCATACTCTCCTGCTGCAGGAACAGGGTTGAGCTCACATGAGTTGAACCAACCCGGAACATATAAAGATGTGAAGGATATGACCGCTGTAGCGATGTTTAAAGCGGTTCATGGTTCACTCCCGATAGTCCATAGTTTTGGAAATGATGACGTTTACTTTATTGCCTGGACGACTACTCCATGGACTTTGCCATCGAATACGGCATTAGCTGTTGGAGAGAAAATTTCGTATGTAGTAGTTAAAACGTACAATCAATATTCGCACTTACCCTGCACTGTTATTCTTGCCAAGGATTTAATGGGCAAATATTTCCCTGCAGAGAATGCTGAGCTGGATTTTAATGCATATCAGACAGGAGATAAAAAAATTCCATTTACTGTTTTAGGAGAAGTAAAAGGTAAAGACCTAGCAGGTATTCGCTATGAGCAATTATTGCCTTTTGCAAAAGTTGAAAATGGTGATGCATTTAAAGTGATTATCGGAGATTTTGTAACCACAGAAGATGGAACGGGTATCGTACACATTGCGCCAAGCTTTGGTGCGGATGACTTCAGGGTAGCTAAACAAAATGGAATTGGCAGTTTAACACTGGTTGATAAACGAGGTAAATTTTTGCCGGAAGTTAAAGATGGACAGTTTTTATACGGAGAGGAATTTGTAAAAGAAGCCTACTTAAACGATGCAGAAAAAGAAGCTGAATTAGTGATTCAAAAAGAAAAACTTAGCGGTGTAATCCATGATACTTCTAAGCTTCACTATTTAAGTGTTGATGAGCGTATCATTCTGAAATTACAAACAGAAAACAAACTCTTCAAAAAAGAGAAATACGAACATACATACCCGCATTGCTGGCGCACGGATAAACCTATTTTATATTATCCATTGGAAAGCTGGTTTATCAAAACAACAGCAGCAAAAGATAGGTTGGTGGAGTTAAACAAAACCATTAACTGGAAACCGGAACATACCGGAACAGGCCGTTTTGGCAACTGGCTGGAGAATTTAGTAGATTGGAATTTATCCCGTTCACGCTATTGGGGAACACCTCTACCAATATGGAAAACCGCAGATGGTAGTGAAGAAAAATGCATCGGTTCACAAGCTGAATTGCAGACAGAAATTGACAAAGCTATAGCAG
>JAZKGH010000066.1:0-14546 GCA_040386055.1 Bacteroidota bacterium | reverse complement strand
GAGCATGAACAGCAAACGAGCTTATGATAAGGAATAAAGAAAGTAACTTTTTCAATATTACTTTGGTTATGAGTAAGTACACTTGCCATGTACTCTCCCGGATAATGCGCTTTTAAATATCCTGTTTGAAACGCTACAAATGCGTAGCAGGTAGAATGTGATTTATTAAATGCATAGGATGCAAACGCCTCCCAGTCGGTCCATACTTTTTCGAGGATGGTTTCATCGTGACCGTTGCTCTTGGCTCCTTCAATAAATTGTGGCTTCAGTTTATCCAAAACCTTTTTATCCTTTTTACCCATTGCTTTACGCAATACATCGGCATCTCCTTTGGTAAAGTTTGCCAATTTTTGCGAAAGCAACATCACCTGCTCCTGATATACTGTAATACCATATGTATCTTTCAGATGCTCTTCCATTGCACCTAAATCATAGGTTACAGGCTCTTTGCCGTGCTTACGTGCAATATAGTTAGGAATGTATGCAATAGGTCCCGGGCGGTACAATGCATTCATCGCAATCAAATCCTCAAACCTATCGGGTTTCAGATCCTTCATATGCTTTTGCATACCCGGACTCTCAAACTGGAATGTTGCATTGGTTTCACCCCGTGCAAATAGGTCGAGTGTTTCTTTATCGTCTAATGGAATGTAATCGATGTCGATTACAACTCCATGATTTTGTTTAATCAGCTTGAGGGCATCGCGGATTATGGAAAGATTTCGCAGCCCCAAAAAGTCCATTTTGATTACACCGGCTTCTTCAATTACCTTACCATCGTACTGGGTTACCAATAAGTTGATATCCTTTACGGTTGATACCGGAATCAAATCCGTTAAATCTGTTGGAGCGATGATAATACCTGCAGCATGAATACCTGTCCCCCGAACAGAACCTTCAAGAATTAATGCCTCTCTTAAAACGGTGGCCTGCAGATCGGTTCCCGCATGTATCTCCCGTAGTTTCTTTACGTTGTCAATATCCTCACTTTGCAGCGCTTCCTTATCACGCAGACCTTTGTCTCCGTCAATCGGTGCGTTGATCACGCGATCAAGTGAAATACCGGGTTTATCGGGAACCAATTTGGCAAGCATGTTCGACTCGAGCAGCGGTAAATCCATTACACGCGCTACATCCTTGATACTCATTTTGGCCGCCATTGAACCATAGGTTACAATATGTGCTACCTGATTTTTTCCATATTTCTCAACTACGTAATCGATTACTTTCTGACGACCATCATCATCAAAGTCCGTATCAATATCGGGCATTGACTTACGATCGGGGTTCAGAAAACGTTCGAAGAGCAGATCATACTTAATAGGATCTATATTGGTGATACCAATGCAATAGGCCACCACAGATCCCGCTGCCGAACCACGCCCGGGACCAATAAAAACGCCCATGTTTCGTCCTGCGGCAATAAAGTCGGATACAATCAAAAAGTATCCGGCAAATCCCATAGTTCGAATGGTGTGCAATTCGAACTTAAGGCGTTCTTCTACTTGTGGTGTAATTTCCTTATAACGGTCTTTTGCACCCGTCCATGTAAGATGCTCGAGGTAATCATCCTGGTTAGTAAAATTCTCCGGAAGCGGAAATGCAGGTAATAAAATGTCCCGTTTTAAATCGAGCAAGTCAACCTTATCAACAATCAGATTAGTATTATCAATGGCTTGCGGAACGTCATGGAACAACGCAGCCATCTCTTCTGTTTTCTTGAAATAAAACTGATCATTGGCAAACGCAAAACGTTTTCCTTTCACAAAGCCATCATCATCACTAAAATCTTTCATACTAGGCGTGCTTTGTTTTTCACCTGTATTAATGCACAATAAAATATCATGTGCATTGGAGTCCTTCTGATCTACATAATGCGAATCATTGGATGCAATAATCGGAACATTGTGTTTGGCAGCAAATTTAAGCAGCACCTCATTTACCTTGTTCTGATCGGGAATATCATGACGCTGTAACTCCACATAATAGTCATCCCCAAATAAATCAAGCCACCATTTAAACTCCTTTTCTCCTTCATCCTCACCTTTACGTAAAATCATCTTAGGAACCATGGCTCCAATACAGCAGGTAGTGGCAATAAGCCCTTCGTGGTATTGTAAAATCAATTCCTTATCAATACGTGGATATTTCCCATAAAGGCCTTCCATATAGCCAAGTGAGCATAGTTTTACCAAATTTTTGTAACCCTGTTCGTTTTTGGCCAACAATAATTGGTGAAAACGTTGATCTTTATCTTCTTTGGTAAATGAACGCTTGTGACGGTCGGCAACAACATAAAACTCACAACCCACAATCGGTTTCACCAATGGTTTTCCATCAGCTCCTTTGTGTTTGTATGCCTCGGCTACAAATTTAAAGGCTCCAAACATGTTACCATGATCGGTAAGTGCCATGGCCGGCATGTTATCGGCAATTGCCTTTTTATATAACTTCCCTATATCGGCAGCACCATCCAGCAGCGAAAATTGTGTATGAACATGTAAGTGAGAAAACTGAGTCATCCTGTATAAATTCGAATAATAAAATTCTAAAATTCGAAAGGATAATGCTTCTTTTCTGATTTTAAAATCTTCGTCCCAAAAGTACCACAACTGCGGCAACATTTGGCCGGATGTTGAAAAATTGGGGAACCTCAAACAATTCAACCTTCTATGTGTGGAATACCTCCCAATGCAACCATTTTACTCAAAAGAGAGCCTTAAGGGTAATAATTCTTCGGAACGACAATAAAAGTTGCATTTAAACAAAAGTTCTATAGTTTTGGAGTTGCGAAATCAATTAACAATTAAATAATAATATACCATGAAAAAACTGTACTTAGCAGGACTATTAAGCTTGGGAATTGCGGTAAACGCGCAACAAGCATCAAAGACACCGGTGGTAAAAGGTGACAAAGCCTTACCAGCAGTGAACACACAAAACAAAGATTACGAAATGCCTTCGCCTGTAAGAGTTAAGGATAATACTCATACAGCGAGACAAAGCGGTTATGGTAAAGTAGCAACATGGACACCTGTAGGGTCTACTTTCTTTGATCGCCAAACCAACTCATCTGTTTACAGAAGAATTTTAGCATATGCTGATGGAAAAGTGAGTGTAAACTGGACTACATCGAGCGATAACAACTTAAACAATTTCTTAGGCAGAGGTTCAGGATACAATCATTTTGACGGAACAGCATGGGGTCCGGTTACTAAAAACCGTATTGAGCTTTTACGCGCAGGCTACCCTAACATGGATTATAATGGGTCTACCGAAATTATCATGAGTCACCGTGTGGATACAAACGGTAAATCAGGTGGTTTGATTTACAATACTAATGGTGCCATTGGAAGCACAACATGGACAAGTACCCCTGTATTACTTCCTGCAACTAATCAGCCTTCTGTATTGTGGCCACGCACTGTGGTATCAGGTGACTATATGCACGTATTGGCTAATTATACAAGCCCTGCTGCCGGTCAAACAGATAGCGTAAAAAAAGCAGGTGTTAAAGCTCCAACTGTATACTCAAGATACAAATTCTCTACTTCAACATGGGAAGTAAGCAATATTACATTACCGGGTTATGATTCTACACGCTGGTTTGATGGTGGAGCAGACGGATATGCAATAGATGCAAACGGTGCAAATGTTGCTGTAATGTTGGGTGGAAGCACTAATGACATTACTTTGTGGAAATCTGCAGATAATGGTTCAAGCTGGACTTCAACCATCATCGATTCATTCGCGATTCCAGCGTTCAATGATCAAGCTCTTATATTGGATACTCCAGAAGTATGCGATGGATCTATGAGCATTAAAGTTGATGGTACAGGAAAAGCACACTGCTTCTGGGGTCGTTTAAGAGTATTAAACACAACTGTTGGAGATAATACTTTCTCTGTATTTTTGGGAACAAATAGTATTGACTACTGGTACGAAGGTCGTCCTGACAGTATTGTAACTGTTGGTGCTGCATTAGACTTTAACAATGACGGAACATTAAACGTTGGAACAATTGACAGTCGCTCACGCTACGGAAATGCAGGTGTTTCTACAATGCCATACACTGTAGTTGGTCCTGATGGAACCATCTATTTAATTTACTCTTCTCTTACAGAAGATGACTTAGATGCTCAAGGAGCTGCTTTCAGAGATATTTTCATTACCTTCTCTAAAGACAATGGCGCAACCTGGAGTGATATTCAGAACTTAACCAGTGTAATGGGCTTTAACAAAGAGCAAGTATTTGGAAGCGCTGCAATTGCTAATGGAAAATTCCATCTTACATTTATGGAAAGTGATGCGGTTGGATTCTTCAGTTCAACTGATAATCCTAACAAAACAGGACCATTTGATATTCTTTACTATACCATTCCGGTTAGCGAAATCGAAGCTGGTAAAGTTGGTTTGAATGAAACTACCAATACATTATTTACTGCAGGTACCAACTACCCTAATCCTTTCAACAAATCAACTATCATTCCGGTTAACTTAACTCAAAAAGCAGATGTTAAAGTTACGGTAATGAATGTAGTGGGAGAAGTAGTATACACACACACTTTCAACAACACAACTACAGGTGTGAACGAATTAGAAGTTTCTGGTAACTTTAAATCAGGATTCTATTTCTACAATGTAGAAGCAGGTGGATTCAAAACAAGCGGTAAAATGCTTGCTGAATAATTTATTTCAGAAATCTTTTTAGGAAAGGCGCTTCAATTGAGGCGCCTTTCTTATTTTTGGCTATTGGAAAAATCAGCATACATCAAGATAAAGGCTATACGAAATGTATTGATTGCAGGTATTGTCATCATGCTTGTGAAATTTATCGCATTTTTTATTACCCATTCCAATGCCATTCTGAGTGATGCGCTCGAATCTATTATTAATGTAGTGGCGGGTGCTTTTGCTTATTACAGTTTAAAAGTAGCTGCCAAACCCAAAGATATTGATCACCCTTATGGTCATGGTAAGATTGAATTTATTTCGGCAGGTTTTGAAGGCGGATTGATTTTGCTTGCCGGTATCATCATCATCGGAAAGTCTGTAATGAATATGATTCATCCGGTAGTGATAGACCGGCTTGAGGTAGGAGCGATACTAGCTATTATTGCGGGATCAGCTAATTATATTTTAGGGAGATTTTTAATTCGCACCGGAGAAACGCATAAATCCATTACGCTTGTTGCAGATGGCAGGCACTTGCAAAGTGATACATGGAGCAGTCTGGGATTGGTGTTAGGAGTTATATTTATCTACTTCACCGGATGGGTATGGCTCGATAATGTGTTTGCCATTGCATTTGGAGGTGTCATTATTTTTACCGGGTATAAGTTGGTTCGAAAATCGCTGGCAGGATTAATGGATGAAGCTGATGAAACAATTATCAAAGATGTGATTCAGGTATTGAATGAGCATCGCAATGAAAGGTGGATTGATATTCACAACCTGCGTATCTTACAATACGGTTCCAGCTACCATATTGATTGCCATATTACCTTACCCTGGTATAATGATTTAAAAACATCACATGATGAACTCAAAAATATTGAGCACCTTATTACAGCAAAGTTTCACGATAAAGTAGAACTTTTTATCCATCCCGATCCCTGTTTACCTTTTAGTTGCAGCCTATGCCAATTGGAGGAATGTGCTGTTCGGCAACGTCCCTTTGAACACAAAGTAATATGGACACCGGAGAATGTGATGCGAAATGCAAAACATCAGTTATAGCTAAAATATTTTTCCGGGATTGAAGATTCCATTCGGGTCAAATGCTTTCTTGATCTTCCGCATTAATTCCAGCTGAAATTCCGGCATTACCACTTGCATGTAAGGCCTTTGAACCAACCCGATTCCATGTTCTCCACTAATAGTTCCTTTCAGTTGTTTGCAAAGCGTAAATATTTCGATGATGGCCTTGTGAATATCATTGTTCCAAAATTCATTGCTCAACTGATCTTTCAAAATATTCACATGTAGGTTTCCGTCACCTGCATGTCCATAGCATACCGTTCGGAATCCATACCGTTTCCCGATTTCTTTTACACCATGAAACAATACCGGAAGCTCTGCTCTTGGTACGACAGTATCTTCTTCTTTATAGGTGTTGTTAAATTTAGTAGCTTCACCAATACTTCTGCGCAATTTCCAGAAGTATTCCTTTTCATTCGATGTTTGTGCAAACAGCACCTCCCCGCTTTCGTGCTTATACAATACTTCGCTTATGATTTCACATTCCTTCATCATCGTATCCATATCATTTCCATCCACCTCAATAAGCAGGTAAGCCTCCACTCCTGCTTCTATGGTAAAGGTCATGTCCAGCATTGCAGCAGATAAGCGGAAACCTTCAGGCTCAATAAACTCGCAGGCACTTGGATTACCTCCGGACAAAAAGATTCCATTCACGGCCTCGCATGCCTTTTCCGGAGAATTGAAGGGTGCAAGCATCAACAATGTTTGCTGCGGATGCCGGATCAGCTTCAACACAATTTTGGTTACAATACCCAATGTACCTTCGCTGCCAATCATTAAATGCGTAAGGTTATAACCCGTTGAGTATTTTAGTGTATTGGCCCCTGTCCAGATAATTTCTCCTGTAGGCAATACCACTTCAAGGTTTAACACATAATCACGTGTAGTTCCGTATTTCAATGCTCTTGGTCCACCGCTGGCATGCGCCACATTTCCACCCAAAAAACAGCTCCCTTTGCTTGCCGGGTCAGGCGGATAAAACAATCCCTTTTCCCTTACCACATTTTGAAACGTCTCATTCACCACACCGGGCTCAACCGTTGCCTGAAAATTACGCTCATCTATTTCAAGTATCTGATTAAATCGCTCCATGGAAATAACTACACCTGCATGTAACGGTAAAGCTCCTCCGCTCAATCCGGTTCCTGCTCCACGGGGAGTTACCGGAATCCTTGCTTCATTACATAGTTTTACAATGGCTGCAACTTCTTCTACCGTTCGCGGTTTCACCACTACCTCAGGGTAATACACAAGGTCTTCGGTATGATCCTGAGCATAGCCCGCCATATTCTCGTTGTCAATTATGACAAACGGTTGGCCAACTATTGACTGAAACTGCTTTATTTGCCCTTCAGATACTTTATTATATTGCATACCTCAAACATAACCACAGCACCACAGAGACGCAAAGAATGTTGGAAAAAGATAGAAACATATTAAGTGGAAAAATACGGGATGCTTATAATGAAGCAGAGCAACAATCGGAACTGCTTATAAACACTGATACTTATAAATGAACGGACGTTTTTGACCGACTATTAAAATAGATATGAAAACAAAAATTATACTTACCCTTTGTCTTTGTGCCCTAACGATTAAGGGATTTTCCCAGCAGGATATTACCCTTGAAGACATTTTCACTAAAGGTACTTTTGCTCCCAAAGGAGTATCGGGATTTAATTCCATGAAGGACGGAAAATATTATTCGGCTCAGGACGAACAGGAAAATATCATTCGTTATAGTTTTACAACCGGCAAAGCAGTTGATACACTTGCCTGGAGCACCGAAATTGGATTGAACGACTTTTCATATGACTGGAGCGCAGATGAGTCCAAACTTCTATTGCAAACAAATCAAAAACCAATATACCGCCACTCTTTTACAGCCAATGTTGCCGTGTATGATATCAAAGCTAAAAAGCTGGTACGCCCGTTTTCAGACGCTGTATTGCTGGCTGAGTTTTCACCGGACGGCAAAAAACTGGCATATGTGCGCAACAATAATCTTTACTATTACGACCTAGCCACCGAAAAAGAAGTTCAAATTACGAATGATGGTAAAGTGAACAGCATTATTAATGGTTCAACAGACTGGGTATATGAAGAAGAGTTTGCTTTATCAAAAGGATTCTATTGGAATGATAACAGCTCTCAACTGGCCTTTTACCGTTTTGATGAAAGTGCTGTAAAGGAATTTGGCATGCCAACGTACGGTAAATTGTATCCTGAGGAATACAAATTCAAATATCCTAAAGCCGGAGAAGCAAATTCCACCATTGAAATTTATACTTACAATATTCAGTCCACCAAAAAACAACTGATGGATATTGGTTCTGAAAAGGACATCTATATTCCCCGCATTGTATGGACCAGAGACAACAGTACTTTATGTATTGAACGTTTAAACCGATTGCAAAACAAACTTGAATTGCTATTAGGTAATACTCAAACGGGAGCTACAGCTCTTATGTTTACCGAAGAAAACAAAGCCTATTTGGATGCGCCTGAAGTGACCTTCTTAAGAGATGGTAAATCCTTTATCATCAATAGTGAAAAAAGTGGTTGGAATCATTTGTATCAGTATGATTTAAAAGGGAACCTGATAACACAAATTACTAAAGGAAATTGGGAAGTTGACCAATTTTATGGTATTGACGAAGCGAAGAAAATATTATATGTATCAACATCTGAAATCAACTCTGCTGAGCGGTATGTATATGCAATCTCTTTGGATGGAAAAAACAAACAACAACTAACCTCCCGTAAAGGATGGAACAATGCTACATTTAATGCCACTTATTCTTATTTCTTATTGAGCCATTCGAGCATCAATACCCCATCATACTATGCCCTGTGTGATCAAAAAGGAAAAGAGTTGCGTGTGCTTGAAGATAATAAAACACTTACCGAAAAAATTAACAACTACAAGATTTCAAAGGCCGAAATGACTTCCTATAAAAATGCCTATGGCGAGGATTTGAATGCGTTCCTTATTAAACCAATGAACTTTGATGCCTCTAAAAAATATCCGGTGTTGATGTATGTATATGGAGGGCCGGGACACCAGCTTGCCGTTAACAGATGGATGGGCGGAAACTACTTTTGGTATCAGATGCTTGCTGCTAAAGGTTATATGATTGTGTGCGTGGATGGAAGAGGTACCGGGTTTAAAGGTGAAGCATTTAAGAAAATCACTTACCTGCAATTGGGTAAATATGAAATTGAAGATCAGATATACGTTGCCAAGGAATTGAGTAAACTCTCTTATGTAGATGCAAACCGCATGGGTATTTGGGGATGGAGTTATGGCGGATACATGTCGAGCTTAGGTATCAGTAAGGGTAAAGATGTATTTAAAACAGCTATTGCCGTGGCTCCTGTAACCAACTGGAGGTATTATGACAATATCTACACCGAACGTTTCATGCGCACGCCACAAGAAAACGGTAAGAATTATGATGACAATTCACCTATCAGCCATGTAGATAAAATCAAGGGTAACTATTTGATCATTCATGGAACGGCCGATGATAATGTGCATTTTCAGAATTCGGTAGAAATGGTAAACTCAATGATTAACAAAGGAGTGAAATTTGACAGCGAATATTATCCAAACAAAAATCACAGCATCAGCGGACCTAAAACACGCTTACACTTGTATGATAAGATGACCCGTTTCATTCTTGAAAAGCTTTAATACATCGCTATACCATGAACCATTCAGATTTATTTATACCCGGGACAGCGGAACATTATATTGAAAGAATCCAAAAACTTACACCAACTACTCAAGGACAATGGGGCAAGATGAATGTAGCTCAAATGCTGGCTCATGCAGCAGTGGTGATGGAGAAAGCCATGAGTAAAGAGAAAGAATCGCGTAAGCTGATCTCCTATATTTTAGGTCCGTTGTTTAAAGGAATGATTACCAATACCAAACCATACAGCCCCGGATCACCTACCAGTCCTTCGTTTATTACTACCGGACAAGAAAGGGATTTTGAAACAGAGAAGGCTCGTTTGATTAAACGTATTCAGGAATTTTCGCAAGGAGGACCTGCAAACGTTTCACCCTATGCCCATCCATTTTTTGGAAAGATGAGTGTGAATGACTGGAATATGAGTCAATCCAAACATCTTAATCACCACCTTACTCAATTTGGGGTATAAAGCGATGAAGTGGAAATCCATTATTGATATGCTGGTGATTGTGGCAACCGTTTTCGGGAGTATGGTTTTACTATATCTCGTTATGTTGCTTTTCACCTATCTCAATTCATAGTACATAAGCTTGTATAGTTCAGTCAGAGTTTTATATTGCATTCCATAAATTAATCATACATGAGTCAATCTACAGGACATCCTAAAGGTTTATACCTATTGTTTTTCACAGAGATGTGGGAACGTTTCAGCTATTACGGCATGCGCGCTATTTTTACCCTGTACATGGTAAAAGCGTTGATGTTTGATAAAGCTTTTACATCCGAAGTATATGGTAGCTATACCGGTTTGGTATACCTCACTCCACTCATCGGAGGATATGTAGCCGATAGATACTGGGGTAACCGTAAATCTATTCTATTTGGTGGAGTATTAATGGCCATTGGTCAGTTCTGCATGTTTTTATCGGCATCTAATTATTCCAATATCGGGTTTGCACAACCTATGTTATTTGTAGGTCTTGGCTTCTTAATTTTCGGTAACGGATTTTTCAAACCCAATATCTCTACAATGGTTGGCCAATTATATCAGGAAGGCGATAAACGTGTAGATTCAGCCTTCACCATTTTTTATATGGGTATCAATTTAGGGGCATTCTTTGCACCATTGGTATGCGGAGGATTTGGAGATACCGGAAATGCCGGTGACTTTAAATGGGGGTTCCTGGCCGCTTGTATCGGAATGATTATTAGCATGATTTCATTCGAGTTTCTTAAAAACAAATACATTATTACACCTGCCGGTGAGGGTATTGGAATGATTCCTAAGAAAAAGGTACTAACCGAAGAGGAGGCTAAAGCTCCTAAAATGCCAATATCTCAAATGATAATCTGGGTTGTTTGTTCTATCGGATTGTTTGTACTGTTTTATAATGTAATGGACTTAGGTTTTATTGGTGCGTCCATTTTCTCCATAACCATTATTGGTCCTGCCGCAATCATCAGCGACAAAACACTTACGGCTATCGAAAAACAGCGTATTTGGGTTATTTACATCTTAGCCTTCTTCGTTATTTTCTTTTGGGCAGCATTCGAACAGGCAGGGGCTTCACTTACGTTCTTTGCGGCTGAGCAAACTGACAGAAATGTATTAGGAAAAGAGATTCCTGCAAGTTTTTTCCAATCTGTAAATGCTGTATTAATTGTCATTTTAGCTCCGGTATTTGCATGGATTTGGACAATGTTAGGTAACAGAAACATGGAACCGGCATCTCCTACCAAACAAGCTTTCGGGTTATTGTTTTTATCTATCGGTTACCTTGTAATTGCATTTGGTGTAAAAGGATTAGATCCTAACTTGAAAGTAAGCATGATGTGGTTATTGAGTTTATACTTATTGCATACCATTGGTGAATTATGCCTATCACCGATCGGGCTGGCCATGGTGGTGAAACTGGCTCCTGCTAAATTCGCTTCACTGTTAATGGGCGTTTGGTTCCTGTCAACTGCTGCCGCCAATAAATTTGCCGGTACATTAAGCGCATTGTATCCGGATCCGGCATTACCAACACACCCATCCTTTATGGGAGTTGAAATTACCGGCTTATATGAGTTCTTTATGATATTCGTTGTGCTTTCAGGTATTGCTTCACTAATCCTGTTTGGCTTGACTAAAACCTTACAAAAAATGATGCACGGAGTGCATTAAGACATTTGAAATACTATTGATAAGCCCTGCTTCCATTAAAAGGTTGCAGGGTTTATTTTTTTAACGCATATTCGAAACCATGACAACGACTACCAACAATCATCCTAAGGGTTTATATTATCTGTTTTTTACCGAAATGTGGGAACGCTTCGGTTATTACCTTATGCTTGGCATTTTCTTTTTGTACATGACAGATACCAAAGCCGGAGGGTTAGGATTGGAAAAAAAAGAAGCTTCTGACATTTTCGGAACCTATATCGCACTGGTATTTATCACCCCATTTATAGGTGGTTTACTGGCTGATAGGGTACTTGGTTACCGCGTGGCCATTTCTATTGGAGGCATCCTTATGGGATTGGGTTACATGTGTCTGGCCATTCCCGGAGAAACTTCATTCTTCATTGCACTTGCCTTGATGATTATTGGTAATGGGTTCTTTAAGCCTAATATTTCAACCTTACTGGGCAACCTTTATAACGAACCAAAATACAAAGCCAATAAAGATGCAGGGTACAATATTTTTTACATGGGTATCAATATAGGAGCGTTTATCTGCAACTTTTTTGCCGCTTACCTGCGTAATAATTTTGGTTGGGGATATGCTTTTTTTGCTGCAGGAATCGGGATGTTTGTGGGTATTGCCATTTTCTGGTCCGGCAGCAAACACTACAAACACGTAGATACCATAAAACCTGCTAAAGCCGAGGATATGAGTGTTGGAAAAATACTAAGCATTGTATTGTTACCCGCAATTATTGCTGGTATTTTAGGCTGGTTTATTCCGAGCAATATTTTTGGAAGCGATAGTACTGACGCGTTTATTTTTGGTGCTATTCCAATCCTGTTATTTTACATTTCACTATATGTCCGTTCGAACGAAGAAGATAAAAAACCTATTGGTGCATTGTTAGCCATTATGGGTGTTGTCGTTATTTTTTGGGCAATATTCAAACAAAACGGAACGGCATTGACTACCTGGGCTGAAAGTTATACCAACCGGGAACTACCTGCAGTGGTTGTTGCTCCGGCCAAAGCACTCGGAATGGTGCAGGAAGTAACCTATACTAAAGATTCTGTGATATTAGTAGATGCTCAATTCAGACCCATTAAGTCCGCAGAAGGTAAAATGCAAAAGGTGATTGACTATCCACTTTATTACAAGAACATTCCACCCGCTGAACTTCCCGCTGAAGGTGAATCCGTGAAACTGATTTCAACTGAACTGTTTCAATCTGTCAATCCATTCTTTGTTGTTGTGCTTACTCCCATCGTGGTTGGATTTTTTGTATGGGCACGCAGGCGAAATCTGGAACCGAGCACACCTGGGAAAATCTTCTGGGGTCTCATTATTACAGCTCTTTCTACCACAGTGATGATTAGTGCTGTACACATAGGAATGAACGGTGCCGAAAAAGTATCAGCATGGTGGCTTATCGGGACATATGGAGTAATTACCGTAGGAGAATTATGTTTGAGTCCTATGGGGCTATCGTTAGTATCAAAATTAGCTCCTCCCCGACTTGCGGCATTAATGATGGGTGGCTGGATGCTGAGTACTTCCATCGGAAATAAATTAAGCGGAGTGTTGGCCAGCTTGTGGGATACATATGAAGATAAACAATACTTCTTTGTAGTGAATTGCATTATCGTATTGTTTGCGGCCTTCAGCATCTTTTTAATGCTGAAGTGGTTATCTAAAATAATCAAAGAACACGGAGCTTAAACAGGGCTCGCAGGTGGCATGAATTCTACTTATTTTATTGCCGATAAAATCTTATACTTGCATAAACACACTGAGAGTGCAGAAATATTCACTTATACTATTGCTATTAGGAACCCTCTTTCTTTCCGAAAGTTGTTCCTATAAAAACAGAAATATTCTGTTTAAAACGCCTAAACGAATCAAATCCAAACAACCCGTATTGATTGTTAATGGCAAAGATTCAGCCACTGCACCTTACCGTCACCGTATTAAAATCGGTGACCGGATTGTTTTACGTTTTCTGAATAATTTCGACATCGGGAGTGCGGCAAACCAAAGTGCTACATCAGGAGCCTTAAACGCGGGAGGAGATAATAACTATCTTGTGAATTACGACAGCACTGTTATATTACCTTTAATCGGCAGGCTTAATTTGGTAGGACTAACAAGAATTGAAGCTGCCACTAAATTGGAAAAAGAATACACCCGGTTTATTGTCAATCCTATTATCGATTTAAACATTCTCACATTAAGTGTTACTGTTTTGGGAGAAGTAGGAACCTCCGGTAAAATTTCCATTGACAAAGAAAATACAACCATTGTTGATGTGCTTGCCAGATCCGGAGGAATTAAAGAATCGGGAAAAAAGGAGGATATCAAAATCATAAGGGGTAAAGAAATCATCATTGTTAATTTGAAAAAAATTGAGTCATTGGAATCTCCGGCCATCGTTATGCAGGACAATGATATCGTTTATGTTGAACCTTATACCGTTAAAGCAAACTCCGAACCATACGTAGCAGTAATGCCTGTTTTTACACTGTTTACAGCTGTACTCCAAACTGCATTGTTTATTACGAATGTATACCTAATCTATAATCGATAGCAATGGCAGATTATAACGAGAATAGTGATTACGAAAACAAAAAGACCGTTATAGATCCCAATAAGATTTTTGCCATCTTATTAAGGAGATGGTACATTATTGCACTTTCCCTTATTACCTACTTATCTGTTACCTACTTACAATTACGGTATACAAAACCACTCTACAGGGCAAGCATTACTCTAAAACTTGATGATGAAAAACCAAGTCAGATAAGTGATCTATTTAAATACGGAAGAGCAACAGGTAAATTTGATAACTTCTTAAAAACCGAAAGTGAGGCCATACGTTCAAGACATTATGCAGAGCAAACCTTATCAGAAATGG
>JAZKGH010000065.1:0-30723 GCA_040386055.1 Bacteroidota bacterium | reverse complement strand
TAAACCAATCGCAAATGGGTGCCTGGGGTGAAGAGGCTTTGAGTGCCGGATGCGCATCAATCATAGCGGCTGAAGTATAAAAACCGGGATAAGAAATCCCCCATTGCCCAACCTTTCCATTCGTATTTTTAATATTTTTCAGTACCCAGTCAATACAGTCATATGTATCAGAACTTTCATCAATATCCTGTTTCGATTTTTTAGTGGTTTTATGTGGAGTCATATTATTAAACTCACCTTCTGATTTATTTTTACCACGCACGTCCTGAATGACAAAAATATATCCTTCGCGTGCAAAATTTTCTGACGGACGCAGTGCTCCGGGAAAGTTCTCTTCACCGTATGGCGCAATACTGTATGGTGTGCGGTTAAGCAATACCGGATATCTTTTGGAAGAATCTTTAGGCATATAGATAGCGGTGAACAGGCGTACACCGTCCCGCATGGGTATATATACTTCACGTTTTATATAATGTTCTTTCGGAACAAATTGTTGGGAGCTGGCCATCAGTCCTACTACACACAGAAGAAAGAGTAAACGAAATTTCATATGATAATAATTTACTCGAATATATTCCATAATCATATTGGGTGTAGCTTAAATTTATGGAAGGTTGTTGGTATCCATAAAAGGAAAATATATGTTTGATGTATGAACCCTTTACTTCAAACGGACAGATTGTATTTCAGGGAATTTACACTTAACGATGCCGCGCTTTTGTATGAAATGCATCAGGATCCTGCTATTACCAGGTATACTGGCGACCCTATTCCATGGGATTCTATTGAGCGTGTAGAAACCATTTTGAGAGATGGCATTATTCCGCAATACCAACATCAAATGGGTAGATGGGCCGTCCATCTTAAATCGGATAATACCTTTATAGGATGGTGCGGATTAAAAGAGATAGATGGTGAAGTTGATTTAGGCTATAGATTTCTGCAACAATTTTGGGGAAAAGGGTACGCCACGGAAGCGGCTAAAGCAACATTGGAATATGGTTTGAGTAAAGGTTTGAAAAATATTATTGGCCGTGCATCCATTCACAATCACGCCTCTATAAGTGTACTGAAAAAAATCGGATTGATGTATTTAAAAAACTATAAAGAAGGAGAGGTAGAGTCGGTTAAATTTGTGTGTGATGTTACCGGATTTCTGAACAATAAATAGATGCAACAACCCATAATACTCACGATAAGAAAATTGATAAGATAACTCTGTTCGCTCATAAATGGGCCCTGATTCATGAAATATCTTTGGTCGGGAAAGTTCCCAAAATCATACTTCGAAAAAATATCAGGAACATTGATGGGGAACCAACATTTGCTACTTACAAGAGCAAGCAAACAAAAAAGCAATACTTGTTTGATGGAGAAAGTAAAGGCATTTAGAGTAAGCATAAGCATCAATACCATAAAAGGATAATAAGGTACAAATTGTCTCGATTCGGAACCCAAACACAACAACGCAATGATGATAAAATAGCCTACGGCAGAATCTCCCTGTTGTTTGATTGTACGAGTGAAATCTTTAAAATATAATAAGATGAGCAGGATTGCCGGACCGACATAAATGGTATGTGCAATGAGTGAAATAAAAGGTTCGCTGATGGATTGCTGAATGATGTTAAATAAAAACACCTGAGGTGTAAATCCTTCTTCGGGAATGCTGATGCGAGCAATCATTGCATTTGCGGAGATCAGGAATGCTAATAATCCGAGAGTGGTGAACAGTATTTTTTTCCAATCAACAATTCCTTCAATAGTATTACCGGTGTTGAAGGAAAGTATACTTTTCCATATATAGAATATAACCCAGGCAATGCTTATGGGAAGTCCATATACCTGAAGTACCATCATATATTTGGGGTTAAGGATAGACGGATACCATAATACGAGAGCTGTGAATGAGAGTATGCAAACGATAATTGTGATTGCCCATACCTTCAAACCTGTTGTTTTTTGCAGGGCATTCAGGATGCTGTTATTGCGAATATTCCACGACAATGGAATGGAAGTGACTAATAGTAAAGGGAAAGTAAAATGTCCTAATAACATGGAGAGAAAAAGTGCGGTATTTTTTCGTTTGAGAAAAAAATAACAGATCATCATCCCCATCCAAAAGCCGGCTACATCAGTAAGGATAGGATAATAGGGAGTATTCTTTAATACAAAATAATTAAAGAACAAGGCTGCAAAACCGATGATTTCTGTTTGCGGCCGAAAGGAAAAGTGAGTACATAGGTTGAAGAACAGCCATACCGTAAAGGCTAGTAACAAAATATTAAAAACTCTGAATACATAAGGAATCGTTTCAACGGAAAGTTTGATATGAAGAACTTCGGATGCATAGAATATAACAACCGGAGTAAAGATTCGTTGGTATTGGTAACTGTCAATTTTTTTATGCATCGCCATTTCTTCAAAGTTGGAAGTGAGCGTTGCATAATTTTTTCCATCCCATCCTAAGCCATTTTGAAAGGGGGTTCGTTCACCCAACGCTCCCCAAATGCTGATAATACCTAAAATAACAATCAGCCAGAAGCGATGGTTGCGAATGCTTTTCATGGTGAGTGGTAATCGATGTTTAAACGTGTTTGTCCCAATGTTCAGGATCAAATCCAACCAACACTTCGTGTCCCGTTTCCACAATCGGTCGCTTAATCATGGATGTATTTTCCATCATCAGTTTAATAGCTTTCGAAGGAGTTTTTATAGAGGCCTTTTCGGCATCACTCAACTCTCTGAAAGTGGTTCCCCTAGTGTTGATTAGTTTGTCAAGAGGGGCATGTTTCAACCAGTCCTCAATTTTATGTTTGGCAATACCTTTAGCTTTATAATCATGAAAGGTGTATGCTACTCCATTTTCTTCCAACCATGTAAATGCCTTTTTCATGGTGTCGCAATTTTTGATGCCGTATATAATCATTGTATTATGGTAATTAAGCTTTAGGTAAGGTTATACAAAAAGTACTGCCAACGCCTAAGGTACTTTTTACAGTTAATGTTCCGTTATTTTGTGTGATAAAATCTTTGCACAGTAATAGCCCCAATCCCGTTCCTTTTTCGCCATCGGTCCCATAGTTGGATTGATGGCGTAAGTTAAACAGTTGTTGCAGGTGCGCATCATCCATGCCTATACCATTATCGGTAATACAGGTTAAGGTATGTGTATCTTTATCTTCAATAGTAATGGCAATGTTTCCATCACGATGGGTAAACTTGATGGCATTTGAAATCAGGTTTCGAAATACAATATCAATCTGACTTTGGTCCACCAGCGCTAGTACATCTGTAGCCGGTTGTGCCAACTGCAGGTGTATGTTTTTTTGATGTGCCGATTCCTGGAGAATATCAATGTTTTGCTGCACAATGGATGGTAATGATACGATCACTTTCTCTTGCACCCTGTTTGGATCAAGTTGATTGCGTGACCAGTAAAGCAAGTTGTCAAGGAGTAAACTTAGTGCTGCCAGTTGGTTATTCATCCCGTTTTTAAGCGAAAGGAATTCTTCCTGCGAAATCATTTTATGGTCAAGTAATGACATGATACTAGTTAAGGAAGCTACAGGACTTCTCAAATCATGGGATAGCACAGAGAGGATCTTATCTTTTAAATGATTCAATTCTTTCAGCTGCTCTGATTGACGGGTTATTTCTTCTTTTTGTTTAATCGTAATTTTATTGGCCTTTTTTACCCTTCCGAAACTAATAAAAAGTCCCACTGCAAAAAGCCCGATCAGACATAACACAACCACCATGGATATATTGATCAACCGGGATCGTTCTACTAATCCCATCTGAATGGATTTGTCTTTTTCGAGTAGTGAAATTTCTTTTTGTTTTTTATCAAGCACAAAATCAAATTCAATTTGAGAAGATTTTTTATCTACCTCATCATTCAACAGACTATCCTTATATGTTATAAATTTTTTGTAATAATAGGTTGCGGCTTTGAAATCACTTTTTTTCTCATAAGTCTGAGCCAGCAAATCACTTGATTCGGATAATTGCAATTTACTTCCGATTTCTGAGGCTACTTTGTTACTGATGAGTAAATGATGGATGGCACTATCGAGTAAATGGGTTCGTAAGTAAATTTGTCCAAGACCAATATGATTGATTGCAATACTCTCCTGATCTCCGCTTTCCTCCGAAATTTTAAGAGCCCGAAAAAGGCAGTATTTAGCTTGATTATATTCTTTTTGTTCGAGGTATACTTGCCCGATATTATTGTATGATAATGCAAGGTCATGCGAATTTCCCATTTGTATGGATAGCTTAAGTGCTTCCTGATAATAGGATAAAGCTTTGGTAAATTCTTTTTTACGATGGTAAATGGCCCCTACAACAACGTTGGTCGAAATGATTCCATCAAGATTGCGCGATTTTGTGACAATTTCAAGAGCTCGCAATGCATGTTTTAAAGCCAGATCATCTTTTCCAAGATAGTAATAAACGTTAGCGATGTTTGTGAGGCTATTGTCGATGAACCTTGGAGGAGAAAGTTGTTCGCGCAAGCGAAGGCCCATAAACAAGTGATATAGTGCTTCCGAATAATTACCCATATCAGAATAGGTATTTCCGATATTGTTATAACAGGCTGCAACACCTATCTTATCATTAATTTCTTTGCGTATTGTTAAACTTTGTTTGTAATAAGAAATAGCAGTAGCAAAATCACCTTCATTGTGTCTGATGATGGCAATATTATTCAATACGGCACCGCATCCTTTCTTATCATTAATCTTTTCGTAAATAGCCAAAGCCTGCTCATTCCGGGTTATAGCCTGCTTGTATTCCGATTTCATATAGGATCCGATTGCCCAGTGTTTCAGAGCATCCGCTTCTCCTTTTTCATGCTTCAACCTTTTGGAAATGTCATACGCTTGTTTGGATAACAGCATGGTACTATCCGGAGAAATAAGATGATAGGCAAAGGATAGATCGGAAAGCAGCTTAGCGCGGATGGTATCGTTTTGAGGATGTTTTTGCAAGGCTGACAACATGCTGTCAATGCCGTCTCCCTGAGCAAGTGCTTTTGCAGGAGCAACCAACAGCACTATTAAAATGAGCAGTACTTTAAATATACAAAGATGTCTGATAGCGAGGCTCACTCTCATATATAGGAATGTACTTTAAGGGTACATGCCAAATATATAAAATAAACCGTATGTTAAGCTAGTATCCAGTTGAATTTATATTGCGTATCAGGTACGCGCATACGATCGGCAATTTTGTTTAACCTGTCAGGTAAAGCCATAATATAATCACGCGCCTTTTCTCCGGTTTCCTGCAATCCGCGAATGCTTTCAATTTCCCACTCTTCAATAAGCGATTTTAAAATATCGGTATAGTCGTAAGCTGTATATACTCCCAAACGCTGAGCAGCATCACTAAAGTTGGAGAACATTCCAACTTCTTCACCTAACTGACGTAAGTATTGAGCAGGCATAGCGATTTTTTTGCGCATCATGTCCTCAAATGCCAGCATCATTTCGTTGGCATCCAATTCAAAAATACGGCTCACAAATGTTTTGTATGCTTTTGCATGGCGTGCCTCATCGGCTGCAACCAAACCACATAATTTAGACAGAATATTACTGCCTTGCTGCTTGGCCAAACTCGCAACCCTGCGGTGTGAGATATTGGTGGCTAACTCCTGAAAACTGGTATAGATAAAATTGCGGTAAGGATCATCTCCTGCGCCATTGTTAAAACCATCTGCAATCAAAAACTGAGTAGATGCTTCAAATTCACGCATGTTGATACGGCCGGATAAATACAGGTAACGGTTTAATACATCACCATGTCTGTTCTCTTCTGCCGTCCAGCCTCTCAACCATTTCATCCAGCCATTGTTTCCATATTGGTCAACGCCTTCCACACCGGCCAACCAGGTTTCATAAGTTGGCAAAGCTTCTTCTGTAATCGTATCAGCAACCAATACGGCCAACAAATCGTATGATAAGCCTTCTGCCTGTTCCTGTATGGTTTTTAAATCGGCAATAAACGTAGTATCGGAAGTAAGAGGCAACAATTCAGATGCTTGCCAGTTTGTTTCAATGGGTTTCAGAAATTCGGTAGTGTACGTATCTACTGATTGTCCCAAGTGCAACATTATTTCTTTTCTAGTAGGCGTAATAGAGGATGCGGTCATGTTTTTGAAATGTGGGTCAAATTTAAGGTTAGCCCGAGGATTTTGCAAGGAATTAAATTGAAACGAAATTATTAGGAAATGATATAGCGTGGGTTATAAAACCTTGGAAATAAAAATATTACGTTGGTTAAAGGTTATCTCATCTCCCTTTTGTTTCCCCCACATTTGCATGGCCAATGGCGATTTCGATGATAGTACTATCACTTTTTGCTTGCCAACAGCTATGGGACCTAAGCCAATGGCAATAAAATAGCTGTCGGTTTTGCAGTCAATTAAAGCTCCGGTTTTGATGGTAGAAGTTGGTTGAATGTCAATTTTATTGAGTTCGTTTAACTCCATTTGTGCTTGTGCCAACTGTTTGGCATTCATGTTTCGGTCAAGCTGACCCATCGCCCTGGCTGTTTCATATTTATCACCAGCGCTGCTTTTGTCCTCACTGTTGGATGATTCCTGGGCAGCTTTCATAGCTTTCTCTGCATGAGCAATGCGTTCAAGCAGTAGAGCTTTGCAGGCATTCAAAATATTTTCTTTCGTTGGCATATTCATTTCTGCTGTAAAAATAAGAAACCCTTACATTTGTTCACTGATGAAAAAGTTTTTATATCCGATATATGCGTTGCCCATCTATACATTGGTATTATTGCCGTTTCCTATATACTATCTTTTATCCGATTTTCTGTTTGTATTGGGATATTATGTCATCGGTTACCGTAAAAAAGTGATTCATCAGAATTTACGAAATTCCTTTCCACATAAATCAGAGGCAGAGATCAAACAGATTGGCAAAAAGTATTATGGGTTTATGATTGATTTATTTCTGGAAACGTTTAAACAGTTGGTGATGTCGCCTCAATCCATCCAACGCAGATTCAAATTTATAAATCCGGAAGCATTGGAAACGTTTAAGCAACAAAACCGGCCCATTATTTTTGTGCTTGGGCATTATGGCAATTGGGAGTGGTGCGGACAAAGTTTTCACCTCAAGCATATGTTTCAACAAGATGTATTATATCATCCGCTCAGCAACCCTTTTTTCGATTGGATTACATACAAACTTCGCGCTCGCTGGGGAGTGGGATTGATTCCCATGCAGGTATCCATTAAAGAAATGATTCGGAGGAAAGACATGTTGACCGCTACGGCATTTTTGGCTGATCAAACTCCCAGCAATAAAGATGCTTGTCATTGGATGCCTTTTTTGAATCAGGATACTCCCGTATTTTTAGGGACAGAAAAGATTGCTAAAAAACTCAATCGTCCTGTTGTATTTGTGCATCTCAACAGAATCAAAAGAGGTTATTACGAAACAACTTTTACCGTTATTTCTGCATCACCCAAGGACACTCCCGATAATTGGATTACCGAACAACATACCCAATTGCTCGAAACAGATATCATCAAGTGTCCTGAATTGTGGTTATGGAGTCACCGCAGGTGGAAACATAAGCGCACACAAACTTAACTCTTCAATCGCTGAAACACATTTTTAGGATTGTAGTACTCGAGTTTGTCGGATGCTTTTTGCAATGATTGTGGAACTGTAATGCGGTAACCGATGTAAAAGGAACCTCCTCCGATGGTGTACATTAAAAAATCTTTATTGGCAAGTGGTACATTATAAGTATCAATAATACTGGTAAAACCCGTGTAAAAACGTTTACCATTATACCCAAACGCAAAACGGCTCATTGCCCGAGGTACAACATCTATTACGCTTCTGGTACCGGGAGTATTGTCAATCAGATAAGATTGTTGCTGCGCCATAATTCCAAGCGAAGGAGAAAGTGTGAAAAACAAACGCTTGAATCCAACAAGCGTAAAGGAATACCCGGGCATAATACTGATGCTGTTAAAAGAACCTTCGGTAATGCGTGATTCAGGTGGTATTTCCGAAAAGGCCAATGCGGGAACAATACCGGTATCGGACTTGAGGCGGTAATAAGAATAAGATGCTGTTAGTATAAAAGAACCTGCTGAACGTTTCTGCAATTCATTCTGCACAAATGGAGCCCTGTAAGAATATTTCTGGTTGTTAAAAATATAAAACACATTGCAACCAACATTCAATGTAGACAGGTCGGGGAGAATGGGAAAATCTTTGCCATAAAAGGTGCCAAGGTTTGGTATCCCTGCGGGGTTGGAAATATAATATCCGGTATAGGCAAGATAGTAGGCATCAAATCCAAACCGTTTACCATATGAGTTCAATGTAATATTCAGGTAATCTGTACTTCCGCGCTTTTTCTCCTGAATATTCTTGGGACCATAACCTACTGCCAGAATCAACCATTTGTGTGCCATACGCAAACCAATACCAATACTTTCATTAGGGTCATAACGCAAATTCTTTTTGGCGCGTAGTTCAAACCCATTGGCTGCGTTGTGTATGAATGGAGTAATGTTGATATAGTTGGTTAGGTCTTGTATATAGTCGCTACGCACCGGTTTAGGTTTAACGATAGACGTGTCTGTTTGAGCATAGGCTCCGCTATAACTGAGCAGAAGAAGAATGATTATATATTTAGTCAAGACCGATCGGTGTAAAGTAGTTTGAGTTGCATACGATATTGCGAATTTCAGATAAGAATACCTTGATTTAGTTTAATGCGGGACAATTTTTTGGTGAAAAAGATTTCTCCGACATCTTCAAATTAATTTTAATTATCAGATTATCAGTTAGTTTATGCTCTTTAAGTATAAATTAACAAAACATTGTAAATACAATTAATGTCTATACATATATTTGCATGACAATTTAGAGATGATACTGGAACAGGAAATACAACAAACAAGGTTTTCAAGCATTAAGCAGAAAGTAACGCTGAATATTTTATTCACTGCAGGATGGTTAAGGAGCAATCAAACCCGTTTGTTTAAGGAGCATGGTATTTCGGGCGAACAATTTAACGTGCTCAGAATACTAAGAGGGCAGAAAGGAAATCCGATTGGGGTAAATGCAATTCAGGAACGAATGCTTGATAAAAATTCGAATGCATCACGTTTGATCGATAAGCTCAAGGAGAAAAATCTGGTTGAGAGAGTAGGTTGTAAAAACGACAGACGTTCCGTTGAGGTTTTCATCACGGAGGCAGGCAGTGTCTTATTGAAACAAATGGATGTTGTTATGGAAGAGGAAGAATCGAGATCCATTCACTTGTCGGTAGACGATGCAGAACAGTTAAATCATTTGCTGGATAAACTTAGAACACAAAATTAAACACATAAAAACTAACACATGAAAAAACTAACATTAGTAGCATTTATCGGTCTGGGATTATCGGTATTTGCAGGAGAGCCTAAAAGCAACAAAACAGGCGAGTCATTAACCATTGATGCTAAAGCAAGCACCTTGAAATGGAATGCTAAAAAAGTTACCGGTGAGCACTCCGGTACATTAAATCTAGCAGGAGGAAATATTTCAGTAGACAACGGATTGATTACCGGTGGTACAATTGAAGTAGATATGACTTCGATTAATGTTACCGACTTACAAGGCGAATACAAAGGTAAACTTGAAGGGCACTTGAAATCGGAAGATTTCTTTTCGGTAGAGAAAAATGCCAAAGCAACATTGGTGATTAAAAAGGTAGAAGCAATCAAAGGTTCTAAAACGGCAGAAAACTATACTGTAACAGCTGATCTTACTATCAAAGGAATTAGCAATGAAGTTAAATTCCCGGCAATCATTATTGTAAAAGGAAATACCGTAACAGCCAATGCGGACTTTAATATCGACCGCACTAAATATGATATCCGATACGGTTCGAAATCATTCTTTGAAGGTATTGGCGACAAAGCCATTGATAACGACTTTAATATCAAAGTTCGTTTAGTTGCCGGAAAATAATATTGACCATGATATGTTCATTTCAGCAAGTGAGTAGGCGGGGATGAACATTTCATAGTTTAGTGGTTAATAAGCATGGGTGAAATATACCATGCTTATTTTTTATACCTTAGTACCATGAATATAGCTGTAGTTTTAGGAACAACCCGTATTGGCCGACAATCAGAAAAAGTAGCAAACGAATTGGTGAAACGGTTAACGGCTCTTGAAGAGCATTCTATTACCTTTCTGGATATTTCAAAGTATCCGTTTCCGGTTTTTGAGGAACGTCTCAGGTTTCATCCCAATCCACCCAAAGAACTTATTCATTTCAGTGAGCAACTGAAAGCAGCCGATGGAATTATTTTTGTGATTCCGGAATACAATGGCAGTTTACCCGGAACATTCAAAAATGCTTTCGATCATTTTTATGCTGAATATGGAAGAAAACCGATTGGTGCAGTATGTGTTTCTGATGGAAAGTTTGCCGGAGTGCAAGCTTCCATACAACTGCAAACATTGATTCTGCATGTAAAAGCATATCCAATGCCTACAAAATTATTGGTTCCTTTTATATTAAAAGCATTTGATGAAAAAGGTAACCTGTTAGATGAAACCGTGGATAAGGGAATGAACCAATTTATTGACGAATACCTTTGGTTTGCCCAAGCCATTGTTACGCAAAAAGCGAATAACCCCAGATAACTTTTTTGTTATGAGAAGAAGTGAATTTATTAAAAGCCTTGGAGGATTAGCTGTTATGAGTACCATTGATTTAAAAACATTCGGTAATGAATTACTGACCGAAAAAAATACTTCACGCATGCCCGCATTGTTTATCGGACATGGTTCTCCCATGAATGCCATCGAACAAAATGCGTATACAAAAAGTTTAACTAAACTTGGACAAAGCCTGGAAAAGCCGAAAGCCATTATGGTAGTATCGGCTCACTGGCAAACAAGGGGTACATATGTTCATATTTCTCCGGCACCTAAAACCATTCATGATTTTGGCGGTTTTCCGCAAGCACTGTTTGATGTACAATATCCTGCTAAAGGCTCTCCGGAATTTGCAGAGATGGTGGGCAAACAAATTACCACCACTCAGGTGTTGCATGATGACGAATGGGGACTGGATCATGGCGCATGGGCCGTATTAAAGCAAATGTATCCTGATGCCAATATTCCGGTATTTCAGTTAAGCTTAGATTTTACGAAAGGTCCGGCATACCACTACAATCTTGCAAAGGAATTGAATGCACTGCGCAATAAAGGCCTGCTCATCATTGGCAGTGGCAACATCGTACATAATTTAGGAATGCTGGATTGGAACAATCCGCATGCAAAAGGATACGATTGGGCAGTGGAATTTGATGAAAAGGTAAAATCCAATTTGCAAAATCATAACCACGCTCCATTGATCGATTATGCTCAATTCGGAAAAGCTGCTCAATTATCCATTCCTACCAATGAACATTATCTTCCGATGTTATATGCTGCTGCCTTGCAACAAAAAAATGAGGAGTTAGCATTTTTCTATGAGGAGATGCAAATGGGCTCAATCAGCATGCGTTGTTTCATGGTGAGTTGATAGTCGTCCACGTAGTAATGTATATTCGATATATACCCAAACTAAAAAACAGGGCAGCGCTTTTAAAGCGTATGGAACAATATATCCTTCACGAATACTTCTTGGGAAAATATCTGTAGGCGATAAACTGCAAAGAATAAAACAGGCTATCAACAACGTAATGCTAACAGCATTTTTCTGTGCAGTTGAGTACCAAATAGCAATTCCAACAACTGCAATAATATAAGTAGCAGATTCTGCAAGGTGGTTGAACACAATTGACCATATCATCACTGAGATTAAAAACAACATCCTGAATTCAAATACGTCAAACAATTTGGTTCGTGTATATTTCAAACAGAAAATGAGTACGCCTCCTATCTGAATAAGAAGCCGCATTTTATTGTTGAATTCCATTCCGGTTATGCTCATCACAAATCGCATAATGGAAACATCTACTGCTCGTGTTTGATGATCATTGGTGATGGTTTCCTGCCAGCCTTTGTATTGATTAATGAGTTCATCATAAGAAATCACAAACATGGGTAACAGGAACAATACAATTGTCCAGCCTACGCAATACAATATGAATTTGATTTTGTCGGGATACAATAAAAACAAGGCTGCGCCCAATATCCCATACACTTTAATGTAGGCGCTGAGAATGACGATAAAAGCAGCCAGTACTAATTGTTTACGTTCAAAAGCAATAAAGGTGAACAGGAACAGGGCTGTTATCAAAGGATTGACTTGTGAGTTCTGAATGGAGGTGAGCAATTCAATGAGTGAAAACCAATAGATAAATGTTTTTTTACTGGCATCGATAGGTAACTTAGAGACCGCCAGGAAAAGTATTACAGCATTAAAAATGGCCCACAATACGGCTCCAACATAAGTTGGAAAGATGGCAAAGGGTACAAAGAGCAATGCAAAGGTCGGACTGTATTTGTACAAGTCATATTGCTCTGTAGGATGAGGCCCGTATAAGGTTATATGATTGACAAGGTGGTAAAAGGAGTTTTTGAAAATGATAAAATTATTCACCTTGCTGATATAGGTAGCTGCATCATGAGGTTTAAAATCCAATGATACTTTTACCAGACAAGCAATAGCGGCCGCCAGTACATATATGGCCGCAATGAATGTTGGATTCTTAAAAAGTGGATGGGAGAAAAGTTTACGCATCAGTCTCAAAAATACAATTACTGAGCGTATAAAAAATACGAGATGTAATTAGCGGGGTTTACAGCACTCTTTAACGGTAGTGTGATCTGAAGTTATTTTCGGACTGAGGTATGGAATGCCGAGGTTGAGTCCCCTCATAATAAATATGCAGCCAATAAAGATTGCAAGTACAGGAACCCATTTATTGATACTTGTTCTTGCATGAGCAGTTAGGAACTGTCCAACCATTCCAACACCTAACATCATGGGAAATGTTCCTAATCCGAATAAGACCATAAATGCCGCGCCTTCTATTGCGTTTTGTGTCGCTACAGAACCAATCAAACCAAGATAGACAAATCCGCACGGTAATAACCCGTTTAGTAATCCGATGGCAAATATGGATGAAAGGGAGGGTGATTGAAACAAACGTGCTATTGTTTTACCTTTAATCAGGGAAAATGGATTTCCAACCCAACGTTCGATAACATGGCTTGAAAAAAGTACCATCAAAATAATGGATAAACCTGCTGCGATGCTGATGCTTTGTTGCAAACCTGCAAGTTTTAATCCCAACCCGAATGTTCCAAGCAGCGCACCCAGAATTGCATAAGTAAGGATGCGGCCAGCATTGTATACCACTTTACTCAGTAATTTTGCAGAAAAGGATTTTCCTATTGTAGGAACGGCAAGCGCTATTGGGCCGCACATACCTGCACAGTGAAAACTTCCAAGAAGTCCGGTGAGAAAAGCCGTTAAAAAAATCATTGAACAACAAATTGTTTTTCAGCAGCCATCAATGTATCTCCTGATTTCCATTCGTAGGTTACTTTCCATGGACCCTTTTTTAATTCAGCCGTTGAAAATACGTGGTTACCTTCAGCATCAACAGTAAAAGATTCAACAAAATCCAATTTGGAATCAGATGGTCGGTAAAAATGCATTTCCCCAGTAATAGTATTTTTAGCCAGAGTTTTAAAGGTAAGTACATGTGTCGTCATTGAAAAATCAATCACATGTTTTGCATTCCTTGATGCTGCATATTTATTAATTTCTTCCTGATAGCGTATGCCATTTTCGTAATAATTCTCGTCAACGAGCTCCACTTTTTGTGTACTGATTTTGTATACCATTGCTATAATGAACAGCATAAATACACTTGTAAAAAATACGAGTTTATGTCCCCAGTTTAGTTTCATGATTGTTTGTCTTTATTTGTTACTTTACAGGAGCAACAAAGTTTGTTTTAATGGTTTTGATTACGTTTCCGTTACTATATAATTCAATCTCGGCTTCAATATTATTTTGGGTAATACCTTCCTGAGGCATGATTAGGAAGAAGGATCCTTTCAGGATGTCATCTTCCTTAAGCAATAATTCAGATGTGTTGCGGTCTACCATTTTCAGGGTGGTATTGGCCGGACTTTTTATTCTAAGATCGATGTGTTGATCCTTAAATGTTTTGTTGACCACTTCGAAATTGTACATATTACTGATATGGGTGTCATCCTGCTGTTGGTAAAGCATACCGGGTGTTCTCAAAATGGTAGTGGCTACCTCATCACGTGTGGCCAGCAAATAAGTAAGTACCGACATCAATACTACCAGTATCAACATATAAGCACCACTGCGGAATGTAATTCGTTTAGCGTTTCCACGATTGATTTCTTCTTGTGAAGCATACCGGATCAATCCCTTAGGCTGATGTGTTTTTAGCATCACATCATTGCATTCATCAATACAAGCAGTACAGTTAATGCATTCCAGTTGTGTTCCGTTGCGAATATCAATTCCGGTTGGACATACCTGCACACACCGTTTACAATCCACACAGTCACCAAGGTTTTGTTCTACATTTTTTTTATGCAATCCCCTGGGTTCACCGCGTATGAAATCATAGGCAACTACAATTGAATTTTTATCAAGCATCAATCCTTGTAAACGTCCGTACGGGCAAACAACAATGCATATAATCTCGCGGAATTTGGCAAATACTGCATAGAAAATAGTAGAGAAAACGATGAGAGCTATAAACTGTCCCTTATGTGCCATTGGGCCATCAATAATCAATTTTTCAACCTCATCAACCCCAATAAGGTAACTTAAAAATGTATTGGCTATTGCAATTGATAGCAGGAAGAAGAGAATATGTTTGCTGCTTTTTTTAATTATTTTTTCAGTATCCCAGTTTTGTTCATCCAATTTTTTTTGAGCTTTAAAATCACCTTCAATATAGTACTCTATTTTTCTGAAAAGCATTTCCATGAAGATAGTTTGAGGGCAGGCCCATCCACAAAATATACGCCCGAACACTACCGTAAACACGATGATAAATACTACAAATGTGAGCATGAGTAAGGCAAACAATGGTAAATCCTGTGGCCAGAATGGAATTCCCAGGATAATAAATTTGCGTTCAAGAATATTGAGCAGCAAAATCGGATGTTCGTTAAGTTTCAGAAAGGGACCGACAAACAACAGCGTCATCAATGCAATGCTGAACCATGTACGGCCAGTATATAATGACCCCTTTGGTTTTTTAGGGTAAACCCAATTACGATGACCTCCCTTATCAACTAAAGAAATGGTATCCCGGTAACTGGGTGCATTCTGGTTGGTAGTTTCTGGAGACATGTGGTGTATAGGATTAAGAAATATGCAACACCTCATCATTGTTTTATGAAGAGGTATTTAAACCTTTATTTTATGGAATCTGTTTGTGATGAAGCCAACGTTGAATCAACTGTTGGGGTAGTTATTACTTTTTCTCCCTGAGGCTCTTTTGCCCCGGCCGGATTTGTTCCCTGTATAGAAAGAATATAGCTGGTCAATTGTTGCATCTGTCCTCCATTCATCGAGTTTTGCCATGCCACCATTCCCTTTGAAGGCCATCCATATTTAATGGATTTGAACACTTCTTGTACAGATCCTCCGTGTAACCAATATTCATCGACAAGGTTAGGTCCTACTTTTCCTTCTCCTTTTTCTCCATGACATACCGCACATTTGGTTGCAAATACTTGTTCACCTTCTTTCAGTTTACTGCCATCCGTTAGTATTGTTACACTGTTTTCATCAATCAGGTTACCGGCTTTTTTTACGTAATCAGCTTTTTGTTTTTCGGCAAGGGCCAGTTCGTTTTTATATTCCTGTCCCTGAAGAGGACCGGCTTCAAACACGTGAAAGTACATGAAGTAGGCGAAGCCAATTACAATGGTGCCTAAAAACAATACATTGAACCATGGTGGAATTGGATTGTTTAATTCTTTAATGCCATCAAAATCATGATCGAGTTCCACATCCTTTTCTGCAGATAAGGGTTTTAGGCTGAGCATTTTTTCCCAGATCGTTAGTTCTACTACCTCTGCTACTTCAACATACTTTTCACCCAAAGCTTCTCTTTTAAGAAGTTGAGCAACTTTTTGCAAGGTATATATTACCAATAACAAGGTGATAGCAAGCAGAGTAAGGATGATTCCAATCAAAACCTGGTAAAAAGGAAGTTCAAGGTTTTGGGTTCCTGCTGTTTGGGCCATTGCTACTGATGCCATTCCCAATAGCAACGCAGTAAGTTTTATCTTTTTCATGTGTAAATGATTTACAAGTTATTGAATGAGATGGGTATCGTCAGAAACAGGTTCCTGATCAAAAGGAAGTTTTTCCATTTGGGTGATGTATGATTTATCGGCCTTCAAAACCCACCAGATAAGTCCTACAAAAAAGAGGAAAAATACAACCATGGAGAATATCAAATAACCATCCATGCCGGTAACATTTGCCAAAAATTGTTTCATCGTGACGTTTAATTTGTGCAGATTGTGCTGCATGGTTAATTATTTCCGCTGGATTTTTTGATATCGGTTCCCATACGTTGCAGGTATGCAATCACGGCAACCAGCTCCTTATTACTTTCTAGCACAATACCTTCTTTTTTAAGGTTTGCAGAAATACCTGCTGCTTGTTTATCCAAGTCTGTATTACCATTGGTAATTTCATCATTGGTATATGGAACACCCAGCATTTGCATTGCTTTTAATTTTTTCTCAGTAGTTGTCAGATCCAAATCCTGTTCGGCCAACCATGGATAACGAGGCATGATAGAACCCGGTGACATTGTGCGCGGGTCAATCATATGATGGTAGTGCCAGCTATCAGGATATTTTCCACCAATGCGCATCAAGTCCGGTCCGGTACGTTTGGATCCCCATAAAAATGGATGGTCATATACATACTCTCCGGCTTTCGAATACTCACCCATGTACCTTTCTGTTTCGGAACGGAATGGACGAATCTGTTGAGAGTGACAAACATTACAACCTTCACGGATATAAATATCACGACCCTGTAATTCAAGTGGTGTGTATGGTTTTACACTGGCAATGGTTGGAATATTAGATTTAATCAGGAACGTAGGAAGCATTTCAACAACTCCTCCGATAACAATCATAATAATAGCTAATACAGTAAAGGTTACCGGTTTTTTCTCCAATACTGAGTGCCAGAATTCACCTTTATGGAACAACGTTGATTTTTCCAATGCGGGTGCTTCTGCCGGTTCGTTAGCTACCAAAGATCCTTGTTTAATGGTTTTAACAATATTGTAAATGAGGATCAGGAATCCTGCTAAGTATAATGTTCCACCTAATGAACGCAACACATGCAATGGTAAAATTTGAATTGTAATTTTTAAAAACTCGGGATATTGCAAAACACCTTCTTCGGTAAATTCTTTCCACATCAGTCCTTGTGTGAATCCACTCCAATACATCGGAATGGCATAGAATACAATTCCCAAAGTAGCTAACCAAAAATGCACGTTCATTAATTTTTTAGAGTAGATAGTTGTATTGTAAATACGTGGAATAATCCAGTACAGAATAGCGAAGGTTAACAAACCATTCCACCCCAATGCTCCAACATGAACGTGTGCCACGATCCAATCGGTGAAATGTGCAACAGCGTTTACATTTTTTAAGGATAACATCGGCCCCTCAAATGTTGCCATACCATAGGCTGTAATACCTACAGCAAACATTTTTAAGATAGGCTCATCTCTCACCTTATCCCATGCACCACGAAGTGTTAGCAATCCGTTTACCATACCACCCCATGAAGGAGCAATAAGCATGATTGAGAAAACAACACCCAGTGACTGCGCCCAATCAGGTAACGATGAATATAACAAGTGATGAGGACCAGCCCAGATGTATAAAAATATTAAGGACCAGAAGTGTAAAATAGAAAGTTTGTAAGAGTATACCGGACGGCCTGCTGCTTTCGGCAGGAAATAATACATCATTCCTAAAAAAGGTGTGGTTAAAAAGAATGCTACAGCATTGTGACCATACCACCATTGCACCAAGGCATCCTGAACACCTGCGTATACAGAATAGCTTTTAGTTAAACTGATAGGTAGCTCAATTGAGTTGACAATATGCAATACAGCAACCGTTACAAACGTGGCAATGTAAAACCAGATGGCCACATACATTTGTTTTTCCCTGCGTTTGATAATGGTACCAATCATGTTGATACCGAAGGTTACCCAAACTACGGCAATCATAATATCAATGGGCCATTCCAACTCAGCATACTCCTTTGACGTGGTAAATCCTAATGGCAGCGAAATGGCAGCCAAAAGAATAATGATTTGCCAGCCCCAGAAATGAATTTTACTCAATACATCACTAAACATGCGGGCCTTGCATAAACGTTGCAACGAATAGTAAACACCCATAAAAATGGCATTACCCACAAATGCAAAAATGATGGCATTGGTGTGCAACGGTCGGATGCGCCCGAAGGAAGTATATTGGTTTCCAAAATTTGCAGCAGGTTGATAAAGTTGAACTGCGGCAAGCAGACCTACCAGCATTCCCACAACTCCGAAGATCATGGTGGCAATGGCAAAGTCCCGTACAATTTTGTTGTCGTAATTAAATTTTTCGATTTGCATGTGAAAGAGTAATTGGTGTTGTCAATAATTGATGAGCAAAGCTACCGCTGGCGTTATGGCGGAAATATGACATGCACATTATTGGAACATGATGCTCATCAAGTTTTTGGAAGAGATGTTACATCCGAAGGTGTTTCCGACTGAGGAGCATCATCAAATAGTATTCTAACAGATGGTGTATAATCATCATCCATTTGACCTGATTTTACCGACCAGATAAAGGCGCTCAAAAAGCCAAGAGCCAACAATAAACTGCAACCGATTAATATAAACATAACACTCATTGAAGGCCTCCTTTTCTTGATAATAATGTGGTGGAAATGGTTGTAAAAACAATTACAGTAACCGAACTTAAAGGCATTAGAATGGCAGCAAACAATGGCGATAGGGTTCCCTGAACGGCAAAGCTTAATCCCACGATGTTGTACATAAGCGAGATGATGAAACTTGCATGAATAACCTTCAGAGTGTTTTTACTAAAGGCTAAGTAAGTAGGAAGTTTGTCGAACATGGAGGCGCTCATAATCACATCGCTGGCAGGGGAGAAGTGAGAAGTGCTTTCAGTGATAGATATACCAACATTTGCAGCCCTAAGCGCTCCGGCATCATTGAGCCCGTCTCCAATCATAATGACATGTTTGTTTGTGGATTGCAATTGCTGAATGAAGAAAAGCTTATCAGCAGGGGACTGTTTAAAAAACAAACGATTCTCTTCTTTAAAATAGGGTATCAATTTTTCCTTTTCCTTCTCGTTGTCTCCCGATAGTAAATATTGTTCATATGTGGGACGGAGTAGGTCTGTTACTTCTTTAAGTCCTTTGCGGTAGGTGTGATCTACCTGAAAATATCCAAGCAGGTTGTTATCAATATCAATGTATACCTTAGTTGATAGGTTATCGTCAGCGGCCTGTGGAATATTGAGGAATGCGGCCGATCCTATACTGATGGAATGATTATCAACCGTTCCTGACAATCCTTTTCCTGTTGTTTCTTTCAATGTAGAAACGGAAAGCAGGTTTGATTGCACTAAGAAGGATTTTATTTTTTGACTTAGCGGATGGATGGATTGACTTACCAATGATGCAATCAATTTTTTTTCCACGAGGCTTAATTCTTTGCCATGGAAATGAATGGAGGCTGCTGATGGTTGAGTAAGCGTACCCGTTTTGTCAAACACAATAGTATCCATATGTGCAAGTTGTTCAATAACCTGTGGTGATTTGATGTAGAACTGATGTTTTCCTAAAATGCGCATGGCAGTTCCCAATGCAAACGGACTGGATAATGCAAGGGCACATGGGCATGCAATAATTAATACTGCTGTAAATGCATTGAGTGCAAGTGAGGGGGCCATTACCAACCACCAACCTGCACTGGCAAAAGCAATGATTAAAAGTGCCAGTGTGAAATAGCGGCTCACCAATTGCTGAAAACTCTCGATGGAACTTCGTTGGTCTTTTGAGAAGGCTTCATTGTTCCACAATTGAGTGAGGTAACTTTGGGAAACTTTTTTGCAAACCTCCAATTCAATAGTATGACCAATTTGTCTTCCACCTGCATAAATAATTTCACCTAATACTTTGTGCATAGGATCTGATTCTCCGGTAACAAAACTAAAATCAATATGTGCATCTCCTTTTAAGAGTATCGCATCGGCCGGAATCAATTCATTGTTACGAATCAGTATGCGGTCGCCAATGGAGAGTGAAGTAACGGGCAGGGTTGTTTCGGAATTATCCCGCAATACGGTAACGGCAATTGGGAAATAGGATTTGTAATCACGCTCAAAGGATAAGGTATCGAATGTTTTTTGCTGAAACCATTTTCCAATAAGGAGAAAAAATACCAGTCCTGCATGTGTATCAAACCAACCAATTCCATGTCCGCTTACAACTTCATAAGTGCTTCGTACAAACATCACCAAAATCCCAAGTGCTAATGGAATGTCGATGCTGATAAATTTGCTTCGGATACCTTTCCAGGCGGCAATAAAATAATCTCGTGCACTAAAAAAGAAAACAGGAAGCGAAAGAATAAGGTTGATATATCCGAACAATTTGGAGAAAGAACCTTTTGTAAAACTATCCAATCCGAAATATTCGGGGAAGCTAATGAGCATAATATTGCCGAAGCAAAATCCTGCAACACCAATCTGATAAATGAGTTTGCGGTTGTCGTCCTTTTGGACTCTTTTTTCAAGATCATTCAAACTAATTGCGGGTTCATATCCTAGCCTACTTAATAAGGTAACAATTTTACGAAGGGAGGTTTGCCGTGGATTGTAACTGATATGTAGTTCCTTTTTCATGAACTGAACCCTTGCACCGGTAACTCCTCCATCCAATTTATAAATATGTTCGAGCAGCCAGATGCACGAGCTGCAATGCATGGTGGGTATGAAAAAGATTACTCTGGCAATGTTTTCATCTTTATAAGTAAGCAATTGCTGTATGATTTTTTCATCATCCAGGTAGGAATAGGAGCTTGATAAAACAGGATGAAGTTGTTGTGTTCCCGGTGCATTTTCCAAGTTGTAATAACTGCAGAGGTTGTTGTCGGATAACAATTGATATACGGTTAAACAGCCCTTGCAGCAAAATGAGTGATGATCATAAGGCAGAATTTCTATAGCACAGCTTTCCCCGCAATGAAAACATGTTGTAAAGTTGATAAGTTGTTGGTTGCCCATATGTATACAATGAAGTAACCAAAGGTGATCATTATGCAAAATGTAAAATATGATGGGTATCACCGGCCAAACATGATGAGTATCATTATCCACAATGGATGGTGTTAGAAAGTGTTGATAACCTGCTAAAAGTGTATACTATTGTAGGAAAAGAATGCATTTATACTCAGTATAACTAAAATACATAATTCAACCTGTTTGCTTTTCTAAAATAAGCTTGTAAGTTTGGTAGTGTAATCAAAAAACAAATCAACTTATGAAAAAAACGATTCTATCACTTGCATTCGTAGCTATGGGTGTAGCTGCATTTGCACAAAAGCCAGCAGCTGGCGACAAAACGGCTGAATTTAACCTTAATTTCCAAACGGGTACTTCTGGTGTAGCTTATGGTTTAGGTGCTACTGCTTTAGCTGGTACTCCTGAACTACGCTTACGTTACTTTATGGCTGATGATATGGCTATAAGATTAAAAATTGGTATGGGTATGGGAACTACTACCGCGCAACAAACTGCTACCATTGCCGGAGCAGAAGTTACTGCTGAAACCAAAACCAATTCAGGATTCGGCCTTGCATTGACTCCCGGTATTGAAAAACACTTTGCGGGTTCTACCAAATTATCTCCATACGTTGGTGCTGAGTTGCCTATCGGTTTTGGAACAGGTGCTACTGTAGAAGTTTCAAACGGTGATAACGCTGCTGGAACTCCAACTGGATCTGGTGACTCTTACAAATCAGAAGGTGGATCACAGTTCAATCTGGGATTACGTTTGGTTTTAGGTGCTGATTACTACATCGCTGATGGTTTATACCTTGGTGTTGAAGGTGGTTTAGGTATTTTCGGTATGGGTTCAACAGGTGATGCTACAGTTAACTCAACTACTAGTACAGTTAAAGCTCCGGAAATTAAAACTCCGGGTGGAAGCACATTCAGCCTGTTCGGTGCAATGGCAGGTACTGTACGTTTAGGTTATAAATTCTAATCGAACAACTTCTTGAAAAAGGGCTGTCCAATTTTGGGCAGCCTTTTTTATTTAGAGCACTTGCAGAATATGGCCCTGGGTTTTGAATCTTATTACACCTATATCAAGACTATAATAAAGAGAATCATTGTTTACGTTGGCTCCCAAATAAACATGATGGTATAATTTGCCATTCACCATAAGGTCTGGTTTAGTATAGAAAGCGCTGTTTAATTTGGCCTCTGTTATTTCAAAGCTCACGGTGTTATAAGTTACGGTAATCACAAATGCACTATCAGTGATGAACGAGCGGTTTTGATTATGGTATAGTGTGTGGGAAGAAGAACTATCTTTTAACAGGATTTCGTAGCCTTCCAGTTTTTTATTGATTCCTTCACAGGTCTTTCCGTCACTTACAGTATTAAAGTACTGTCGCTTAGCATTAGAAAGGAGAGTTATGGTATCTGAATCAATCATACAGGTAACAGTATCGTTGCCCTTATAATGAACCTTTTGTAATTGGGTTGATGAGAGCATAATAACCTTCACTTCAGCATCTGCACATGCATTTTTTTTGCATGAAAACATCAGAATTGTAATTATCACAAGTGAACAAATTACAGCATATTGCTTGAGTAAGGATACAGTCATTGAACGGGTTATCTTTTTTCCCCATGCAACTATAAAGCTATTTTTTTTGTTTGTATAGTAGATTTCTTTATTTTGCCCAAAAATACAACGACATGAAACGTTTTTTACTGATTGCAGGACTACTTATATGTGCCAAGGCTTCAATGGCACAATGGGCCATGAATGTTAACTATAGTTTATGGGTGCCAACAGGCAAATATAATAGTGATTTGAAATTAGGTTACACGGGAGCCAATGTAGAGTTTAAATATATTTTTGATGATCATTTGGTAGGATCTTTTGGGGCCGGATATACTCTGATGAACTATGAAACAGTAAGGATTGACAGAGTTGAACGTCCTGCAAAAGGATATTCCGATAATGCAGCGTTGCAAATTATTCCAATCACTGTTGGGGCTGATGTTTATTTCAGTACGGGTAAAATTCGTCCATACCTTGATTTGGATTTTGGTGTGGCATTGGTGAAAGCAACCGGAGATAATATGCCTGAGACCGATATGGCTGTTAATGGCTATTTGTCGCCAGGTTTTGGTATTGAATACGAATTGAGTGACGGCTTAAAATTGAACGGAGTGTTGAAACAACATACTATCATTTATCAATATGACGATAGAGCGAAGTATTTGGAAACATTCACCGCAGTGGGACTCAACCTTGGAATAACATATAAGTTTTAAGAGACAAATACTAAAAAGAAAACCGCTGTTGAAAGAATTCGACAGCGGTTTTTTTATGAAATGAGGATTTGAATTCCTAACGCATGCGCATCAGCTCTTCAATATGATCTACCTCGATAGGAATATGGTCCATTAAGTCGAAGCAACCATCATGAGTAATAATGACTTCATTTTCTAGACGGATTCCAATTCCCTCTTCAGGAATATAAATGCCCGGTTCACAACTGAACATCATACCTGCCTGCATTGGCTCATAACGCATGCCTACATCGTGCACATCCAACCCCAGAAAATGCGAAGTGCCGTGCATGTAGTATTTCTTAAATGCAGGCCATGCAGGATTTTGATTTTTGATATCGTCCATGGTGATGAGCTTCAGGTCCACCAATTCTTTCTCCATCACTTTGCATACTTCTGTATGGTATTCCATTAGCATCACTCCCGGTTTCAGCATTTTTTTAGCCTCACGCATCACACGCAATACGGCATTGTACACTTCTTTCTGGCGAGGTGTAAATTGACCGTTCACAGGGAAGGTGCGGGTCATATCGCTAATATAATTTCCGTAATCGGTTCCGGTATCCAGTAACAATAAATCACCATCATTACATACTCCTGCATTGTCAACATAATGCAATACACAGGCATTTTTACCACTGGCAACAATCGGGGTAAAAGAATGGCCCGCGGCACCATTGCGCACAAACTCATGAATGACTTCTGCTTCTACCTCATATTCTTTCACACCAGGTTTGATGAATTTCAATACACGCTGGAACATTTTGTTCGAAATCTCAAGGGCATTTTTCATGTACTCAACTTCCATTGGTGATTTCATCGAACGCAAACGTTGCATGATAGGTGCGGCCCGTTCATAATGGTGTAACGGGAAACGCTCACGCATTTGCAAGGCAAAACTTAAGTCCTTGTAAGGTGCAGTATTGCTTGCACGGTCATTTTCGTTGGTATTCAAATAAATGGTATCGGCCATGTGAATCACAGCGCGCATCAGGTTATCGAACTCATCCATCCAGAATACGTTCTTGATTCCCGATGCCTCGGTGGCTTCAGCTTGCGTGTATTTATGCCCGTCCCATACGGCAATATGCTCGTTGGTACGTTTTACGAATAAGGCTTCACGGTAGGCTTCTACCGGACAGTCAGGAAAAATAACTACTGCACATTCTTCCTGGTCAATACCCGTCAGCCAAAACATATCACTGTTTTGTTTGAATTCATAACCAGCATCGCCATTGCGTGGCATTATATCATTGCTGTGAAATATGGCCAGCGACTTAGGTTTTAATTGGGCCGTGAATCGTTTTCGGTTATCGATGAACAGCTGTTGGTTTATGGTTTGATATCGTTTCATTGTATAAATAATTAGGACAGGCACCTATTGATAAGGTGCGTATCAGGTACAAGATTAATAAATTTTTTGTGGAATCAATTGGGCGTTGCAACATCCGGTTGCAAAAGGCCCGTTAAAGGGTATAATGAAGGTTGCCACAACCTTCGGGTAGCAAAAAAGAAACAGCGGTATGTGTGGCAGAAGCGTACATTTCGAATACGAATATAGTAATGTAATTGGATAGATATGAAACCGTTTATGTAAAAAAACTTAAATCTCTCCTTCCCATTTAGCGATCACATACGTTGCCAAACAGTTTCCAATCAGGTTTACGGAGGTTCTTCCCATGTCCATCAAAGCATCAATGGCTAATATGGCGAAAGCTTTTTGCGGATCCAATCCTAATGAAGCAACGGTTCCCACCAAAATTAAAAAAGAAGCACCACGTACACCTGCAACACCTTTACTGGTAAGCATTAATATCACGCACATCTGAATTTGTTGAGCGATGGTTAAATCAATTCCGCAAACTTGAGCTACAAACACAGAAGCGAGTGAAAGGTATAAAGTGGTTCCATCTAAATTAAAACTGTAACCTGTAGGTAATACAAACGCTACAACTTTACGCGGGATGCCCATTTTCTCCAGGTTCTCCATAGCCTTGGGTAAAGCAGCTTCCGAACTGGCCGTAGCAAATGCAATCGATAACGGTTCTGAAATATGGTCGATGAATTTACGGAAGGGAAGTTTTACAATTAAACCTATCGGTACTAAAACCAGCAATACAAAAGCAATTAATGCGACATATAAAGTAACCAATAATTTGAGCAAATCATGGAGCACACCGTAACCCATGCTCGCCACTGCGTATCCAATGGCACCACCCACTGCCAAAGGTGCAACGTACATCACCAGATTGGTAAACTTAAACATCACCTCGGCCAGACCTTCAATGGCCTGTACCATTTTTTCCTTGCGTTCACCCTTTACCTGAGCCAAGGCTATACCAAACAAAATACTGAACACCACAATTTGTAAGATTTGATTATCAGCTACCGATTTGGCAATATTCTCCGGAAAAATATCCAGTATGACATTGTGTGTATGTGTTTGTTCAAGGAGTTTATTGGCTTTGTCTACTTGTTCGGTTTGAGCCTGCAACGATGAACCCACACCCGCTTTTGAAACATTGATGGCTACTAATCCAATGAATAATGCAATAGTGGTTACTACTTCAAAATATAAGATGGATTTCCATCCCATGCGCCCTACCTGCTTTAAATCACTATGACCTGCAATACCTACCACGAGCGTAGAGAAAAGAAGAGGAGCGATAATGGTTTTGATCAGTCGCAGGAAAACATCGGAGAATACTTTCATCTCCTTGGCCGTATTCGGGAAAAATTCAGCAACTTCAATTCCCAGAAACATTGCCAGCAAAATGTAGGATGTTAATGATTTGGAGCGCAACGCGTACCAGCCAAGTGTGGCAATAAATATCCAGCGCACACTATGTAAAAAGATAGGAGAGAGTGAAGCTACCTCCATCCAGTTGAGAATATGTAGCGATGAGTCAATAAAAAATAAAGCGAGTATGCCGAAGAGCAGTTTGCGGTTGTCCATGCTTCAAACCTACTAAAATCAACGTAATAAAAAAGTAGGGGATAAGTTGATTGAGTAATTGGTTGATAAAGTAATTGGTAAGAGTCGGTTCGAGTAGCGGGTTGCGCGTATCGAGAACGGTTAAATTTGAGCAGAGTGCTCACGAATACTTCTCGATACAGCTCTTTGCTTTGCCTCCCCAATGTTTACTCGAAGTGACTTAATTTTTATTTCGCGCTATCCGGTTTATGGAAATTGATGGAGGTAGAGTTGATACAATACCGCAGGCCTGTTTTGTCTTTCGGTCCGTCATCGAATACGTGTCCTAAATGACCGCCACAGTTGGCGCACATTACTTCTGTACGAACCATACCGTGCGAATAATCTTTATGCTCAATGATTTTGGTTTTATCCAACGCTTCATAAAAACTTGGCCATCCGCAGCCTGCATCAAATTTAGTATCTGAAGTGAACAACTCCGCACCGCAAGCAGCACATTCATATGTTCCTGCATCCCAGTGCTGATCATATTTACCGGTATAAGGTTTGTCGGTTCCTTTTTGACGAATAACATAAAACTGCTCTTCAGAGAGCTCTTGTTTCCATTGTTCGTCAGTTTTAGTTACAGGAGTATTCATGGTACTATCGTTTGATGAGTTTGAAGTATTGAGAGCCTTGTTGTTGTTCGATGTGCAGGATATAAAAACCATCAGGCAAAGAGCCAAGGTCATCAATGTTAATTTCATGTTTGCCATAATCCAGTTGCATGTATTTAGTAACATATTGTTCGCCCATTAAGTTTTGAAGATGCAATGTAACATCAGTCGCCTCATTGCTGTTAACGGATATACGCAAACTCTCAGTGAACGGATTGGGTAAAATATCAAATGAAGCTAAAGACGGGTTTATCCAATCAACCGACACAATCGTTGAATACGTTTCCTTGCCATCATAATCGGTTTGTTTTAAACGATAGAAGAGGATGTTGGAGGTTGTTAGAAGATGGATGTCTGCGAATTGATAGCGGGTTTGTTTGCCGGTTGTTCCGGCTCCTTTTACAGTGCCAATTTCTTCCCATACTTGCGCATCATAACTGCGCTCAATAGTGAAGGATTCATTGTTGATTTCACTCGCAGTGTTCCAGTTGAGCAGTACCTGTTCGTTTTGTTTGGTAGCAGTGAAGGATATTATTTCAACCGGTAATGTTGATGCATTTGAGGTTAAATAACCTGTAGTCTGATAATTGGCAGTTGTATACCAGCCGTTGTATTCAATCACAGCATAATAATAGGTTGTTCCCTGAGTGAGATTGCTGATGGTAACATTGCTTCCCGTTCCATTGTATACTACAAAATTTCCCGTTCCGATTTGTGGAGCTAAAGTAAAATCGCTATGGGCATTGTAGTGAACAGTATCAATAGGTAAATTACTTATAGCCGAACCTGCATGTACCAATACAATTCTACGGTTTCCATTTCCACTTTTCCAGTTCAGTGTTACATTCGTATTACTATTGTTCGTTACTGAAAAATTACTGGCAGCAATGGTCGGTTCAGCGGGATTGCTTCCTCCCCAAATGCGCTGCACAAACTGTGGACTGTCAATAAACGGATTTCGATTGTTTTGAATTGCGTAAATCGCATTGTTGCGTTTCATTTCTTTATCACTTACCGGATCAAGATTATTCCATTCCAGAAATAGATTCAATTGCCATGCATCAAAGGCGGGAAAACTATTGCCGGCCAAAAGATCATTGGCATTGCCATTAGATTGCCAACCTGCGATTACGTTCTCATACCGGGTAGCCATATAGAGATGTCCGCGGGCAAGGTCGCCTTTGTATTCATCAATAGGTTCGAAAACATTTCCTGAGAAACCCGGATATGTATTAGGACCGGATTTTCCTCCAATTAGTGAAGTGTAGGTTGGAGCAGAAACTTGCCCGTAAGGGTCATTTCCGTGAACACTATTTACTTTTTTATCAGTAGCAAAAATGTGATGAACATCCGAAACCATAGGCGAAGCTGACCCAAACCAGCTCTGTGGGAATGAATGTTCTCTATTATATTTATCACCTTCAACAGTTCCTCCCGATCCTGCATCCTGATCCGTTACCAATGTAAACTCGTAAGGTGAAGCCTGATGAAATAAAGTAGAATACACGTCCCATACTTTTCCACTTGGTTGAACGTCTGTTGTGGCAAAAGCATTCCATACACCTGGTGTATAGGAAACGGCAGTATGACCTAAAATTTTATTATAAAGAACAGTTTTTAATGCCGCTCCGCGTTGGGTGTTCACAGTTGAATAATATGCCGCGGGAATTGCCCAGACAATACAAGTTCCTGTAACGCTAATGTTTTGGGTGGTGGATCCAACACTGGTATTGCTAATGGTGCCCGGTAAGCTTCCGGCAACTGAAGGACTAAATCGTACGTAAACAGTTGTTGTTGCAACGGTTCCCGATACAGGAATAAGCGTAATGCTTTTGCTGTAACCATATCCATAGGTTAAGGATACCTCGTAGTTATTGTCACCTGTAACAATAAGGTTGGCTGTTAGCGATGATCCTGAAACAGTATACCGTTGAGAGGTGGAACTATGGAACAGATAAACATTTCCGAAGTTATACAATGAAGATACGCTCTGCGTAATGGTTCCTCCAAAAACAGTAAGAGATAGGAGGAATAATAAAGTAAATGCGGTGTTTTTTTTCACCCTGCAAATATACTTACGTGATGTTAAATAAACCTTAAATATTCATGCTCAGGGCAATCATCTCTGCACAGCGCTCTCCATCCATGGCAGCACTTACAATTCCACCGGCATAACCGGCCCCTTCAGCGCATGGATAGAGTCCTTTAATCTGCGGGTGTTGCAATGTTTCCTTATCTCTGGGAATACGAACAGGCGAGGAGGTTCGTGATTCAGTTGCCACCATTACGGCTTCATTGCTCACATATCCTTTCATCTTTTTACCAAATACCTGAAGGGCATCTCTCAATGAGGCACTCACAAAAGAAGGGAGAATATCGTCAAGAGAATGACTTTGCAATCCCGGTAAATAAGAACAATCGGGAAGTTGTGCAGAATGTTTTTTGGTAACAAAATCGGCTACCCGTTGAGCGGGTGCCTGCAAACTTTGAGTAGCTGCATAGGCACGTTGTTCAACTGATGATTGAAAATATAATCCGGCAAGTGCACCCTGTTTTTCGAAAGGCTGAAAGTCTTTTGCCTCGATAGATACAACCAAACCCGAATTGGCAAATTCATTGTTACGTTTACTCGGACTCCAGCCATTCACTACAATCTCTCCCGGAGCGGTTGCTGCGGGAGCTATGATACCACCCGGGCACATGCAGAAGGAAAATACTCCTCTGCCAATAGATTGATTAACGATGGAATACGATGCAGGTGGTAAATAATCGCCACGTGTATCACATTTGTATTGAACTGAATCGATTAATGCCTGAGGATGTTCAATGCGCACACCCAAAGCAAAGGGTTTGGCTTCAATCAGAATATTTTTGTGGTGCAGCAATTCAAAAATGTCACGGGCCGAATGTCCTGTTGCCAAGATAATATTTTTGGCGGGCAGTACAGATTCATGATTGATCTGCACACCGCTTACCTCATTTCCGTTGAGGATGATATCGGTAAGTTTGGAGTTGAAGAGAACCTCACCACCATATTGTTCAATAGTGTTTCGGATATTGGTAATGATGCCCGGTAATTTATTGGTACCGATATGCGGATGCGCTTCGTATAGGATATGATGTTCGGCTCCGTGATTTACAAATAATCTGAGAATACGGTTTACATCACCCCGTTTGGTGGACCGAGTATAGAGTTTTCCATCACTGTATGTTCCCGCGCCTCCTTCTCCAAAACAATAATTCGATTCGGGATTAACAGTATTGAAACGTGTGATCTGGGCAAGGTCACGTCTGCGTTCTCGCACGTCTTTACCTCGTTCAATAATAATAGGTTTGATGCCTTGTTCAATACACTTAAGTGCTGCAAATAAACCTGCAGGACCGGCTCCAACAATAATGATAGAAGGTGCATTGCGCACATCTTTAAAGTTAAAAGTATATTCCTCTGCAATAGAGTTTT
>JAZKGH010000064.1:7566-15432 GCA_040386055.1 Bacteroidota bacterium | reverse complement strand
TGCCATGAATGCAGATACGTTGAAGGAAACAAGAACAACATTGGAAGGCATTCAAAAAAACATGGATGAAAACTTTTCCAAAATGGCACAAGCCCATGCTGATTTGAGTAACTATCTATGGATACTGTTTGGCGTATCAATGGCTTGCACCGTTGCAGTATTGGTAGTATTGATGAACATGATGAAAAAACGTATGAGTTCGTTGGAAACCATTCTGCATCAAAATGAAGAAGTTCTTAAAAAGAGCCTTTCATTAGGTTTGGAAAAACAGCAGAAAGAACTGAAAACAGAAATGCATTCACTGGAATCAAGAATGATGGTTGATACAGCAACAATCAAACGTGAACTCACACATCAACTCAATCAGCAAAAAGATAATACTCACGCAATGATTGAATCACTTGCAGCAAAACTAGCTTCAATGGAAGCTCCTCCAGAATCTAAAAACGATGCTGATGCAACAGGAGAAACAGATCCTGAATTGATTATCTAACCGATATATTTTCAAATAGCAGCAGGCCATATTGACCTGCTGTTTTTATTTAAGTACCTTCACAAAATGAATGCTTATATTGAAATCATAGGACGGGCGTTAGCCGTTTATGCCTTTATTCTATTGGCACTTCGCTTATTGGGCAAAAAGGAACTCTCCCAATTATCGGTTGCTGATCTGGTATTGATTATGCTGGTGAGCAATGCTGTCCAAAATGCAATGGTGGGCTCTGATATCTCTTTACTTGGAGGAATTATTGCAGCTGCTGTTTTGTTTGTCGTTGATTTTGTCATCAAACAAATTACCTATCGAAGTATTCGATTCAAAACCATCATTGAAGGTACGGCTGTATTGTTGATATACAAAGGTCAAATCCAGAAACAGAATCTCGCAAACGAAAAAATTACATTATCTGAGTTGGATACTATTATACGTGAACACGGCATTTCTTCCATTGAAGAAGTTGAATTATGCATGCTGGAAACAGACGGAAACATTAGCGTGATTTCAAAGTCTTTAACAAACCAGCATTTTTACCCCCGCAAACACAGACCCCTTCATAAAAAATACCGAAAGTAATATCTCCGAGAAACCCCAATACGCATGAATAACCATAAACCATATTTTGCCAACTTAGATGCAATCCGATGGATTGCGGCATTGATGGTTTTCCTTGGGCATGCCGTAAGTCCCTCCTATAAATACCTTCACGTTGAAAATACCATTTGGGAAAAACTGCTCGACACCATTAGCAATGGACGAACAGGGGTCTCCATCTTTTTTGTGTTATCAGGATTTCTAATCACCTTTCTGCTCATCTCCGAATATGAACTAACTGCAACCCTATCACTTAAAAAATTTTATATCAGGCGTGTACTTAGAATTTGGCCCTTGTATTATTTGGTTGTTGCGTTTTCTTTTTTCATTTATCCCCTGCTCAACACAATGGTCGGAATTAATCACCCATTGGCGTCAAATGTCTTCTACCATTTGACCTTTCTCAGCAACTTTGATATTATCCGCATGGATCATATGCACTATTATGGAAGTGCTGCACGGTCGCAGGATATCACCTGGTCTGTTTCCATTGAAGAACAATTCTACCTGGTATGGCCATTGATCTTTGTATGCTTACCCAAACGTTTTTGGGGATACACTATACTTCTGTCCATTATAGGTTCGGTACTCTTTAGAATAGCCAATGTTAATGATACGATTGTATTGTATTTTCATTCACTTTCTGCGATGCTCGATCTTGCAATAGGTGGACTCCTGGCTTATGTTATTAAATCAAACACTGCCATCCGGAATTTCTTTGAAAATAGCTCTACCCGCACACATCTTTTGTTGTTTATGGGTTCCTTTTGTCTAGTCTTCTGGAATGACACGCTCTTTTCATTTACTTATGGAAATGCTGTTGGGCGCATCTTTACATCACTATCCTTTGCATTGATCATTTCAGCTCAAGCACTTACCATATCCGCTTCCAAACTCAACTTACACAACTGGTCGTTTGCAAATAACTGGGGAAAATATACGTATGGAATTTATTTACTACATCCTATTGTAATGGCAATTGTAGAAATAATACTATACATAATACACATTTCTCCTGACAGCTTCATTACAACATTCGGAATAGGGATGCTCGAACTCATTTTAACATTATCGTTAAGCAAATTTATGTTTAAGAATTATGAATCATACTTTCTAAACATAAAAGAAAAGTTCACAACGTAGCGCGGGGCTGTCAGACGCATACAGCGTCAGACATCTGCATGGCTTACCCTTCCCGATGAACCGTATCGATAGAGAAGGCCGGGACACAACAACTCCAGTATTCACAAGGATCTTCAAACGGATTAGAATAACGCACCCGTGTTCCTTTACGAATAAGAATGCTCTCTCCGGCCTTTACCACAACCACAACACCATCCAATTCAAACTGCTTTTGTCCGGTTACCACCATCTTTACTTCATCAAACTCTGGTGTTTGAAAAGGTTCACTCCAACCCGGAGAAGCAATCATGTGAGCAATCGAAAAATTTTTATCTCCTGTGCTGACAAGTCCGTAATGTTCTTCAATAAGTTTATCATCACTAGTTGGAACGATAAATGGATTGTTTTGTTTAATGTGCGGCATGGTACTAGTTAGTTGATTGAGTTGATAAAGTTAAATAGTTTAAGGCCAATCACAAACAGCAAGCTTAGCGAACTGTTTTCCTTCTGTTACGTTCGTAGTCTTCAAATACAAATTCTCCTAATCCTTTTAGTGAACTGTAAAATGCCCTGCCGTTATTGGTTTTAGTAAACTCCCTTACAAACTCTTGAAGATAGGGATCACTTGCTATCATAAATGTGGTGATGGTAATTCCTACTCTGCGGCATTGTGAGGCTTGATTAAGTGTTTTATTTAGAATTTTACGATCAAGCCCGAAACTGTTTTTATAATAACCCGCACCTTCTTTGAGACAAGTTGGCTTTCCATCGGTGATCATAAAAATTTGCTTGTTTGGATTTTTACGTCTGCGCAAAATATCCATGGCCAACTCCACTCCCGCATATGTATTGGTATGATAAGGCCCTACTTGGAGATATGGCAAATCCTTGATTTCAATCGGCCAGGCATCATTGCCAAAAACAATGATGTCCAGTGTATCTTTAGGATAGCGTGTCTTAATCAGTTCGGCCAGTGCCATGGCCACTTTTTTAGCCGGAGTGATCCGGTCTTCTCCATACAAAATCATGGAGTGCGAAATATCTATCATCAGTACCGTTGATGTTTGAGACTTATGTTCACGTTCTTTTATCTCCAAATCATTTTCATGAAGCTGAAAACTTTCTATGCCATGATTCACCTGAGCATTGTGAATGGATTGTGTAATATCCAACTGATCAAGCGTATCGCCAAATTCGAATTGACGAGAATCACTTCCTACTTCATCTCCAATTCCGGTATTAAACGTTTTATGATTTCCTGAAGACGTTTTTTTGAGCTTTCCGAAAATCTCTTCCAGCGAATTCTTGCGGATGGTTTGGTCCGTTTTAGAGGTTGGCGTAAAATTCCCTTCTACCGGATCTTCCTTAATAAACCCTTTGTTTTTAAGGTCTTCAATAAAATCGCCCATCCCATATTCACCATCGGTAATATGATGTTCAGTATCAATCTGGTTCATCCAGGCCAAGGTCTCTGCAACATCCCCATTGGTATATTGCATAAGTTGCAAAAACAGGTTGAGCAATTGATCAAACTTGCTGCCACCATTGGGTTTGGGTTCGTATTTTGAAAACTGGTATCCTAGCATAAACGTATAAACGAATATACTATGCAAATTGTTGACAATCGAACATAAAATAGTCTATTTTCGAAACCTATTTGAAGACCAATATATGACCAAACACTTTCTTATAACGTTGATAATCTTAGCTTCCGGCCAATTTGCAGCACAAGCTCAAAAACAACTATTCGTAGGGTTTTATAATCAGGAAAATCTCTTCGATACCCTTGATGATCCGCATAAAAACGACAACGAATTTTTACCTTCAGCCAAAAACAGCTGGAATACAGAAAAATACACTAACAAAATCAACCACATGGCCAAAGTTATAGCCAGTATCAGTGATGGTAAAGGTGCAGATGTACTGGGCATGTGCGAAGTGGAAAATGATCGTGTGCTAAAAGATCTCACAGCTAATCCTCAACTCAAAAAAATGGGATATGGTTTTGTGCATTTTGAAGGACCCGATGAACGTAGCATTGACAACGCATTATTATACCAAAGCAAAAAAATGTCGGTAGTTACATCTGCTGCGTATCCGGTTATTTTCAGGGAAAATCTACATTCCAAAACACGCGATATTTTGATGGTGAAGTTGATGGATAAAAAATCGAAAGTGTCGTTTGTGGTATTGGTAAATCATTTCCCTTCACGTCTTGGCGGAGAAGCGGAAAGTGCTCCTAAAAGAAACAATGCCGCAACCATCCTCAGAGGTATTTATGATAGCATCAGCAAAGCGGATCCAACGCTTCCGGTTATGATGGTGGGCGACTTTAACGACTACCCTACCAATGAAAGCATCAGCAAAGTATTGAATGCAAAAGGTCATGTAAGTGAATTAACATCCAATGATCTTTTTAATGCCATGTATGAGCCGCATGAACAAAAGCAAGGTTCTCACTTTTACCGTGGTGAATGGGGCACATTGGATCAAATCATTATGAGCAACAACATGGTGAACTGTACAGGAAAAGTATGCTATAAACCTTCATCCACTACCATATACAAACAAGAGTGGATGCTGGAAGTCGAAGGTAAATACAAAGGCTCTCCCCTGCGCACATTTGCCGGAGGTAAATATCTGAATGGGTATAGTGATCATTTACCTGTTTATGTGATTTTGGAGATTAAGAAATAACGGATACTGGATTCTAGAAGTTGGATTTTTGAATGAAAGCAATAGATAAAACGTATTTGAAAGTTTAACAGAAAAACTAAATTCGTTAGACAAACACAATATATTATTGAAACAGTACTTCATGAAATTAAATATTAAAAAAACAAATAGCAGATACCTTCAACTAGTATCCAGAATCTAATATCGAGTATCCAGAATCGAGTATCTCCCGACACAATGCACCACCACCACGAAGAACAACATTTTACCGGATCTGAGATTGTCAGAGACATGGTTATTGGATTGAGCGATGGCCTTACCGTTCCTTTTGCTTTGGCAGCAGGGTTAACGGGTGCCATTCAATCGAACGACATTATTATTACTGCCGGACTTGCCGAAATTGTTGCAGGTTCGATTGCGATGGGACTGGGTGGATATCTTGCCGGAAAAACAGAAATTGAACACTATGACTCGGAACTAAAACGTGAGTACGATGAGGTAGAACGATTTCCGGACAGAGAAAAACAAGAGGTACGGGAAGTGTTTGAAGAATATGGATTGAGCGCTCATTCTACTGAATTGATTGTAGAAGAGATGGCCAAAGACAAAGACAAATGGGTAAAGTTTATGATGCGCTATGAGTTGGGCCTGGAGAAACCTGACATCAACCGTGCCCGTCAGAGTGCATTAACTATTGGCCTATCATATGTTGCCGGAGGGTTTGTACCTCTTAGTTCATACTTTTTCACGGATAGTGCTTCCAACGGATTGTTTTACTCCTGTATCGTTACTTCGTTGTGTTTGTTTTTGTTCGGTTATCTCAAGAGCAAAGTGATCGGCCAACCTCCATTGGCAGGCGCCTTTCGCATTACAGCCATTGGTGCTCTGGCAGCTGCCTGCGCATATTATGTAGCTCATTTAATCAGTTAATAACCTGTATGCAACTTTATGGCAAAGCCTCTTGACCTGAAAGATATGCAATCAAAAATCTCCTTCCGAAAAATTATAATGTGTGCACTGGTGTGCAGTTGTTGCTATTCTTCTTGTTCCACACGCTATTGGTTTCGTAAAAAAATAAACGTAGAAAAAGACACTGCTGAAGTTGAAAAACAATTTCAGATTGCCTGGTAAATTCATGAAAAAACACCTTACACTTATCTCCTTCCTATTCTTTTCTCTTTTAGCCTGTGCCCAACACCCAATTGAAATCGGAAAGGTTATCAATGAACACTATACGCTTACTACTGACACCGCTATTCTGCGTAAAGCATTGCAACAAACACTTGCGGATGGTACACTCATTTCAACAATGCATATTGAATCGGCAAACCAATGGCATTACCTGATCGGCACCGGTACGCAAAAGAAATATTCGAACACCATAGCTGTTGAACTAATCTACAATATGAGTACCCGAACCTTTTCTGTTAAACCCGGAATGGCTCATAAGACATGTGCATCGGCAGGTTGCGGATATTGTGAACCTTTTAAAGAAAATGGAAATATTATCGGCTGTCATTGCAAAGAACAAGAAACCGTAAGCAATGAATGTAATTTTAAAACCATCCTGCAAAGTCCCTTTTATGTTAAGCTTAAACGATATATTAAGTGATTAAGGAATGAGTAGTGGACCTTTGTACTTATTATGATCATCTCATTTTCACCACAGCGAACGCAACGCCCTTAATTGCGTGAGACGCAGCGAGCACAAAGTCCCCCAACAACAAACTGCCTAATTTCTTCGTGCCCTCTCCCCCTCTTTTATCCTTAGTGTCTTTGTGTACAAAAAAAACACCCAACAGCAAACCTAAAACAACAAACTGCCAACTGTAAACTAAAATCCGTATTTTGCACCCAATGCAATTTGTTTATCCATTGTTTCTGTTTGCCCTCACGGCTATTGCGATACCCATTATTATTCACCTGTTTCATTTCAGGAGATATAAAAAAGTTATTTTCTCTGACCTACGTTTTTTAAAGCAAGTGCAAGAGCAAAACAAGTCGAAGCAAAAACTCAAAGACCTTCTTGTATTAATTTCGCGTATCCTTGCCATCCTCTTTTTAGTATTGGCATTCGCTCAACCCTATATTCCTTCGGTTCATTTATTTGCGTTAAAGGGAACAAAAGTCATCAGTGTTTTTATTGACAACTCCTTTTCCATGAACAACGAGGGAAGTGACGGTAATTTACTGGAAACTGCTAAAAACAAGGCCCGCGCTGTGGTTAATGCTTATGGTGCTGATGATCAGTTTCAAATTCTCACACATGATTTTGAAGGTCGCCACCAGCGGTTGGTAAACAAATCGGATGCACTTACATGGATTGATGAAGTGAAAATTTCTCCTGCTTCCGTTGCATTGAGTAAAATTATGCAACGCCAGAAACAAGCGCTGGAAAAAGCAGGAACGGACACCAAACTTCAATACATTGTTTCCGATTTTCAGCAACAAATGTGTGATGTTGATAATATTTCCAGTGACTCAGGCAGCATTGTGAATTTTGTTCCGATAACGGCTAATGAACAACATAATATCACTGTTGATTCTGTTTGGCTTAACAGCCCGATTGTGCAACTTAACAACCCTGTTACACTCAAAGCCCGTATCCGAAACCATTCAAACGGTATTGCCGAAAACATTGCTGTGACCTTAACCCTTAACGGACAACAAAAAGGATTGCAAAATGTGACTTGCAGTGCCAATGAAACAGAGGATATCTCTTTTACATTTAATCCATCTGGTTCAACCCTGCAACAGGGGGAAATAAGTATTCTTGACCATCCTATTACCTTTGACGATAAATTGTATTTTAGCTTTACACCTGTAACTTCTTACAATGTATTGTGCGTTAATGGAAATGAACCCAATACATTTATCAGCAAACTTTTTGAGAGTGACAATACCTATCATCTTATACAGGTAGCACAAAATCAATTGAACTACGCACTCTTCGGCAAACAACAACTGATTATCCTTAA